>NZ_JBTLNE010000005.1:0-90670 GCF_054457435.1 Halovulum sp. GXIMD14793
TTCTTTGATCATCCCAATGATTTGGACTTCCGTGAAACGGCTCTTTCGCATTCGTTTGCTCCTTCAAAAGGTTGAGCAAACTCTACATCAGAACGAGGGAAGTTTCGGGGGGCAGGTCACCAGCTATGCAGCGCTCGCCAGTACGATGATGGCTGACATTGTCGCGATTCAAAACCTCTATGGCGCGCCCGATTCCTCAAGCGCGACCTCCGGAAACACGACCTGGGGCGGTCAGGGATCAACGCTAGGTAACTACATTGACGACGCTTTTGATCGTATTGCGGGAGGCACCGGTGGTGGGAACGCCACGTCCTCAAGAATGGCGTTTACTATCTATGATCGCGAGGGAACCGATCTTCTGGATCTGTCGTATAGCACCACAGATGACCGTATCGATCTGCGACCCCAACAGTTTTCCGATGTCGGCGGTTATATCGGAAATATCGGTATTGCGCGGGGAACCATCATCGAAAACCTGAATACCGGGTCGGGTGACGATACCGTGACAGGTAACGACGCTGCCAATGTGATCCGGACAAATATTGGAAATGATACGGTATACGGCGGCGGCGGCCATGACGACATTGATGGTGGTGCTGGCTTTGACACCATCTATGGTGGTGTCGGCGCAGACAATATCATGGGTGGGAATCACGCCGACTCCATCTATGGAGGTGCCAATAACGATCGCCTGATCGGAGGCCAGGGGTTTGACAACCTTTATGGCGGGAGCGGCGATGATGTGCTCTTTGGCGGTGAAACAGTTGACCGACTCTATGGAGGCGCTGACAATGACACGCTGTATGGCGATGCTGGCGATGACCGTTTCTTCGGTGGTTCGGGCAATGATACCCTCTATGGGGGCAGCGGAAACGATACGATCTGAGGCGGGTCCGGGTTCGACATCATCGAAGGTGGTGCAGGTGATGATCAATTGATCGGCAACTTTAACGCCGATACCTTTGTCTTCGCCAATGGTCATGGCGATGACACGATCGTTGACTTTGATGCGACAAATAACTTCGAAGTCATCGATCTTCGCGGTGTAACCTCCATAAACAACATCAACGACCTGCTTGGGTCGGGCGGTGCTGCGACCCAGGATGGAAGTGATGTTGTGATCGACACCGGTGGCGGAAACTCGATCACTCTGACAGGCGTGTCCTTGAGCGATCTGGACAACAACGACTTCATATTTTAGCGCGCTTAAGCCTTGGCGGGGAACAAGTTCCTCTCGTCAGGGCCGGGCACGCGCCTTTTGTTGACACCAGCCCCCGCAATGGTTTGATACATTGCGGGGGCTTGTTGTTAGGGAGGCGCGAATGCGGGGGCTACGAAACGCGTTGGCGCTGTTGGTGATGGCACCGGTCGCGGCGATTGTGGCGGGGTTTGCCGGGAATATTCATCCGATATTTGACAGCCTTGCGGCCTTCCGCCTGCACTTTGCATTGGCTGTTCTGGCGTTGTTTCCGCTGTTCTGGCTGTTTCGTGCGCGGTTGGCACGATGGCTGGCGATCCTGGGGCTGACCGTTGCGGTTTTGGGGATGCTGCCTGCGCTGATCCCGACCGTTGCGCCAGCGCGTGTGGACCTGCGCGGGTATTCGCAGAATTTGTTGTTCAGGAACGCCGCCCTTGATCAGGTTGAGACGGCCATCCGCGACAGCAAGGCAGATTTCGTGCTGTTGCAAGAGGTCAGCCGCGCAAACTATGCGCTGCTAAACGCGCTGAAAGATCGCTATCCAACACAGATTGTCTGCGATTTCCGTGGTGTCGGCGGGGTGGCGGTCCTGACCAATCTGCCGGTGTTTGGACAGGAGCATTGCGGCGAGGTCACCGGTCTGGCCTGGGTCGAGGTGCAGGTGCCTGACGGGTTGGTCACGCTGGGCTCCGTACATCTGGGATGGCCCTGGCCCTATGAACAGGCCGCCCATGTCCGAAGCCTGACGCCCGCCCTGCGCGCCATGCCGGGGCGCGTCATTCTGGCGGGTGACTTTAACATGGCACCCTGGGGGGCCTCGGTCCGACAGGTGGCGCGGCTGACCCGGACAGAGGTGGTTCAGGGCCTGCGTCTGACTTTCGATAAAAAGCCGCTGTGGCCCGGCCTGCCGCTGGACCATGTTCTGGTGAACGAAGCGCTTGAGGCGCATGTCCTGATGCTGGGTAAATACGGTTCCGATCATAGTGCCCTGCTGACCGAGATTCGGTTCCGCTAAGACATCAGGCCAGCGGATGATGCTCCAGAACCAGCGCTTTCAGACGCTCGTCCAGCACATGGGTGTAGATTTCTGTGGTCGCGACATCGGCATGGCCCAGAAGGGTCTGGATGGCACGAAGGTCTGCGCCATTGGCCAGAAGGTGGGTCGCAAAAGCGTGGCGCAGCGTGTGCGGAGAGATGCGGTCGGGGCTTAGACCGGCCTCCACCGCGATGTCCTTGATCAGCAGAAAGAAGGCCACCCGCGACAGATGTCCGGCTTTGCCGCGCGACGGGAACAGGAACGTGGATTTGGCCAGCTTTGCATCCGCATCGCGTGCCACAAGCCAGGCGGCGAGGGCATCGCGGGCCGGATCGGACAGGGGTACCATGCGCTCGCGCCCGCCCTTGCCGCGCACCAGGATCATGCGCGGATCGCCACGTACCGCCGCCACCGGCAGGCTGACCAGTTCGGTGACGCGAAGTCCGGTGGCGTACAGCAGTTCGATCAGACAGGTGTTACGTAGGCGCAGGGTATCGGTTCGACCCGTGCGCGCTGCGGCCTCCAATAGGGCAGAGATGTCATCCACACTTAAGGTGTCCGGCAGATGGCGCGGCTTTTTCGGTGCGCCGATCAGGGCAGCCGGATCATCGTCGCGCCAGCCTTCGGAGAATCCGAACCGGAAGAGGCCCTTGATCGCCGACAGGCGACGGGAGCGTGTGGCAGGCGACAGGCCCTCGGCGGTTAGGTCAGCCAGATAGACCTCGATCTCGGCCCGGGTCACGGTTTCGGGTTTCAGACCTTTACGTGTAAGAAACCCGGCAAAATCCTCCAGATCCCGTGCATAGGCCGCCAGCGTGTTTGGGGCGGCGTCGCGTTCTGCCTGCATGGCTTCCAGAAAGGGGGCGGTCCAGGCCAGCATGATTGCCTAAGCCTCGGGCAGCAGGATCAACGTTTGGACGGCAATGTTGCGCGCTGCACCCGTAAGCCCCGCGCGACGCAACAGCCAAAGGCCTGATTCCAGATCACCGGGGTCGACCTCGGTGCCAGCCGACAGGTCTGAAAGTGCTGAGAGGATCACCTCACCCACCGCACCCTGGTCCATTCGTTGCGCTAGCAGGGCGGCGGTTTCGGTGGGTGCATCGGGCCGGGTCAGGCCGCGGGCCGCAGCCAGACGCAGATCGCCAAGAACCGACATGTCCGGGAACGACGTTCCGGGTTCAGCCAAAGCGCGGAAATAGGTGTCTGAGACATCGTTGTTGTCCGCCATGAAACGGCGCGCGTTGGACCAATCCTCAGCCAGCATCAACAGCGAATAGACGCGGTGCCGGGTATCCGAGGGCATATCAACCAGTTCCAGTTCGGCCAGCTGTGGTGCGAATTCGCGGGCGAGTTCCAGCCGCAGACCGATGGCCTGAAAGGTTTCGTCAGCGGCGACAAGGGTGGTCAAAATGCGGTCCATGTCACCCGCCGCAAAGGCCGCGTCCAATGCCTGAACTGCAGCGGCGTGTTCCCAGATACTGCCAGAGGCAGCGGGTTTGCCCTCGCGATAGGCGGCGAACAGCACCGGATAGGCCAGCGCCCCGGCGCGCACCAGCCGTTCGGCAGCAATGATCCGCTGGCGGAGGCCAGAATGCGGACCAAGATCATGATGTTCAAAGGCCAGCGGCAGCGTACCGGACGGTCGGTCTAGACCGACCGCATCGCGCAGCACGAAATCCAGTGTGGTCAGGGGATCGGGCACCGGGGGATCCTCGGTCCCGTCGAACAGATCAGGGTCGAGAAAACGCGCCAGCAGCTCTTCCTGTTGCGGCGGGATTTCGCCGATATCATGTCCCAAACCCAAGGTGATGGCTGCGGCATCCCAGTCACCGCTGCGCGCCAGACAGAACACCCGGGCAGGCAATGTCGGCGACAACGCCGGAGAGGCCCGCAGACTGGCACAGACATTGTCTGAGCGCTCTGTCAGCAGGCCGATATCAAATGCACGGCGGAAAATCTCAGGGTCGGTGATGCCGGCAAGTTCGACCAGGGCCTCGGCCTGATCCAGATGGCCGCTTTGCATCAGCCGGTCTATCCGGGCCAGCAGCACCGCATTTTCTGCCGTCGACCCTGGCGGCGGCTTGGTTTCGGCCAGCAGCACCGCAAAGAAAGTTCCGCGTGTTGCTGGCACGCCCGTGCCGGGGTGATCAAGGATCAGATGGCGGACCCTGAGGGCAGAGGTCGGCCCCCACAGGTCCTGCGGAAACCCGGTCTGGTTTGGTGTCAGAAGGCCAACGCCATCACGCAATGGCGCATCGAGTGAGGTGACAACGATGTCTGACAACACATGATCGGAAATCGCCGAAACCGGCTGGGCAGGGCGGCTTAGCTCTGCTGGTTGTTCCAGCACATCTGATAACCACGGGATCGCGCTGCGCGGGGTTTCGGCCCAGACCGGCGCGGCGCAAAGCGTCAGCGCAAGACCCGCTTTAATCATCTGCGACATCAATCGGGATCGAAACCTCTTCTTGCGGCGCCGGAAGATCAAAAACCAACGCATAACCAACCACGGCCAATGCTGCCAGCACGGCCAGATAGAACAGGTACTTTAACACACGTCCCATGTCGCTGCCTCGTTCGCGGCGTTGTTCTGCTATTGCTCTTGCCGCCGCTTTATTGTGAAACTTAGCGCGACGGAGCCCAATCTTCAATCCACGAAACCGGAAAGCCCTTACAGAATGACGCGTATCGCCGATTCGGGACACCAGCTTCGCTTGACCCGGACAATCATGCTGGTCGGGCTGATGGGGGCGGGTAAGACCAGTGTCGGGCGGCGGTTGGCCTCGGTTCTGAAGGTGCCTTTTAACGATTCTGATCATGAAATCGAACTTGCTGCCGGGATGAAGATTGCCGAGATCTTCGACAAATTCGGCGAGGCCTATTTCCGCGATGGTGAAAAGCGCGTGATTGCCCGGTTGTTGGATGGGCGGCCCATGGTTCTTGCCACCGGGGGCGGGGCGTTCATGTCACCCGAAATCAGGGCGGCGATTGCCGAACATGGTGTCTCAGTCTGGCTGAATGCCGGGTTGGAGACATTGTGGGACAGGGTCAAGGACCGCACAACGCGTCCCTTGTTGCTGCAGCCCAATGCAAAGCAGGTGCTGAGCGATCTGCTGGAGAAACGAAATCCGGTCTATGCCGAGGCACAGGTGCATGTGATGTCCGAGGCTGGCCAAGCGCATGAGGCCATGGTCGGGCGGATCGTGACCGCCCTGCATGAGTATGATCAGCAGCATCCGGACCGTACCCCGATCCTGGAAAGGGCCACTGAATGAGCCAGACCGTTTCCGTTGCCCTGCCGGGGCGCGCCTATGACATCCAGATCGGCCCCGGTCTGCTGGCGGAGGCCGGCAGGCATATTTTGCCGGTATTGCGCCGCAAGAAGGCGTTCGTTTTGACCGAGGAAACGGTTGCCAAGCTGCATCTTGCTGCCCTGCGTGATGGTCTTGCCGAGGCGGGCGTAAGCGTGCAGCACCTATCACTGCCAGCGGGGGAGGCCACCAAAAGCTGGCCGATGCTGGAACGTGCCGTGGAATGGCTGATCACTGAGAAGGCGGAGCGGGACGATATTCTGATCGCGTTCGGTGGTGGCGTGATTGGCGATCTGGCCGGGTTTGCTGCCGCAATCCTGCGGCGGGGGATCGGTTTTGTTCAGGTTCCGACAACGCTTTTGGCGCAGGTCGACAGTTCTGTCGGTGGCAAGACGGGAATTAACTCCAGCCAGGGGAAGAACCTGATCGGGGCGTTTCATCAGCCCCGGCTGGTTCTGGCGGATACCGATATGCTGGACACGTTGCCCGAACGGGACCTGCTGGCAGGATATGGCGAGGTGGTGAAATACGGGCTGCTGGGCGATGCCGGTTTCTTTGAATGGCTGGAACAGAATGGCCCGGCTGTAAAGCGCGGTGATGCTGAGGCGCGCGCCATGGCCGTCCGGCGGTGTTGCGAGATGAAGGCGGATATCGTTCTGCGCGACGAAAAGGAACACGGTGATCGCGCGTTGCTTAACCTTGGCCATACCTTCGGGCATGCGCTTGAGGCCGCCACCGGGTATTCCGACCGCTTGTTGCATGGGGAGGGCGTGGCCATCGGCTGTGCGCTCGCCTTTGAGCTTAGCCAGCGCCTGGGGTTATGTGCGCAGGAAGACCCAAGCCGGGTCAGGGCACATCTGGCAGCCATGGGCATGAAGACCGATCTGTCCGACATTCCGGGCGATCTGCCGGATGCCGATGCGCTGGTCGGGCTGATGGCACAGGACAAGAAGGTCCGTGATGGGCAGGTGTCCTTCATTTTGGTGCGCGGTATCGGGCAGGCATTTGTCTCGCGCGATGTGGACCCCGCAACTGTGCGCGATCTGCTGTCAGACGCGCTTGCCGCCCGTCACAGCGCCTGAGGCGAGCGTTACCCCCAGCGCGACCACTACGATGCCCATTGCCTTGATCCAGCCAATCGGTTCATTCAGCAGTGCCCAGCCGCCAAGAGCGGCCATAACCGGAACCAGCGCGGCAAAGGCGGCGGTGCGCGAGGCACCGATATACTGGATGGCATAGAAATAGGTGAAAACGGCGACAAAGCCGGACAGGAATCCCTGAAACACGATCTGGATGATCAGGGTTTGCGCCGGAACGCCCGTGAAATCCACACCGGTGAACAGTGCAATGATGCCCAGCCCGATAGCTGACCATGCACATAACATGGCCCCAGCGATCGGGGCCGACAGGCCGGAGCGGCGAAAAGCCACTGTATAAATCGCCCAACTGAAGGCAGCGGCGGTAAACATCAGATGCCCGCGCCAGACACCCTCAGCCCCCTCAGACAGCGCCGCCCAACCGCCAACCGCCAGCGCCCCTGCGACGATCATGGCAAAACCCGCGATCCTGAGGCGCGAGAACCGCTCGCCCAGAAACACAGCGGATAGCAGCGCCACATAAAGCGGCAGCATGGAGGGGGCAAAGACCCCGCTATCGGCCACCGGCGCGATCTGCAAGCCGCCGCTGAGCAAAAGAATAAAGGCAATCCCACCAAAGCCGGGGATCAGGATCACATCCTTCAGGCCAGTGCCGCCGGGAAGCAGCCCATGCTTCAAAAGAACCGGCAGAAAGCACAAAGTGCCGGTCCCGAACCGGATCAACCCAACCTCTACCGGCCCCAACCGCGCCGTCATAGCAGCCCGGGTCACCACCAGAAACGAGGCCCAGATCACCAGTGTCAGCGCCAGCATTGCCCAGGCTTTACGGCTGACAGCCGGGGCACTGATCCCGCTATCCGCAGACTTGTTGATGTGCATGGACTCGGGCCCCAGTTTCTATTCTTGGATGAAGATGTCTTTATTGGGTAGTAAGGGCAAGTCGCGGCAGCTCAAAGGTGGGTCATAGTATAGCTGCTGGCCGGGGCAGGCAAAACTTCAGCCTGAACAACTCGCCCCGCCCAGCACGCAGAATTTGGCGCAATGAGGGTGGTTCAGGCGCACCGGCTTTTCGGCATCGGCCAGTGTCTCGCCCAGTTCGAATTCGGGGCTGTAGGCCAAAAGCGTGCAGGCCGTGACGGTCGGGTGATCGGCCCCTTTGCGTTTGATCACCATCCGGGCACTGGCGCACATCACATCGGCGGGTTTCTTGCCAAGGATATCCCAGCAGGCCGTTGTTATTTCAGGCACATCGACATTTTCATCCATCTCGGGAAACAACACCAATTGGCCTGGGTCATCGGCGTCGATGGCAAAGCCCTCGCGCTTGATCAGGTCGGCAAATCCGGCGCGGCTGTCTGCCTCCGCCTCGCCCCACATGGTACGACCTGCAATGGTCATGGCGATGCCCTGATCGCGCAGCCAGCGCATACCGGTCAGCGTGATATCGAAACTGCCCCGCCCGCGTTCTTCGTCGTGAAACCGGGCCGTATAATGATCCAGCGAGATACGCAGCGTCAGTTTATCACCATAGGCGGCCTGCAATTCGGCCAGACCTTCGCGCACCCGGGGGCGCATCATTGGCCGCATGGCGTTGGTCAGGATCAGAACCTCGTAGCCGCGCGCAAGGCTGCGCCGGGTCATCTCGATCATGTTGGGATTCATGAACGGCTCCCCGCCAGTGAAGCCGATTTCCGTCACGGGCCAGGCCCGGCCTTCGATCTGATCCAGATAGGTCGTGACTTCATCCGCTGTCAGATAGACCAACCGATCATTCTGCGGAGAGCTGGCAATATAGCAATTCTCGCAGGCGATATTGCAAAGCGTTCCGGTGTTGAACCAAAGGGTGCGTACGCCGGTTAATGCGACAATGGCGCGTTCCTCGCCGGTTGCGGTCACATCCGGATTGGAAAACTTGCGCGGTTCGGCGTCCTGAAAAGGTTTGTTCATTATCTCAGTATCATAGGTCCCATCGTAGCATTCAGGTCTGGCACCTGTTGGTCAAGGCATTGCGTCAGAGCGCTGCCCCAAAACTTCGTGAACAGCAGATTTGACACGGCCCGGTGCGCGGCGATACTGCGCTGAAGGTTTTGTGTCAGAAGGATGTCATGCAGCGACGCATCACGCGCGAGATCAGTTATTCCGGCTCGGCCCAGACCCGGGCCGGGCGCGGGCTGATCCGATCGGTCGAGAACCTGACGGGGCGCATCCGTCTGATCCGGATGGCCAAAGGCTATGATCTGGAGGTGGCAGAGGGCCGCGATTTCTGGCAGGTCATGGTGGAACGCTACGGTCTGGGCCTGGATATGCGCGGCGGGTCGCTGGATCTGATCCCGCGTGAAGGGCCGCTGGTTGTCATTGCCAACCATCCGTATGGCATTCTGGATGGGCTTATGCTGGGGCATATCCTGTCGCAGACCCGTGGTGACTTTCGCATTCTGGCGCATCAGGTGTTCCGCAAGGCTGACGATCTGGACAAGATCATCCTGCCGATCAGCTTCGAACAGACGGGAGAGGCAACACGGCTGAATGTTCAGACACGCAAGATCGCGCTGGATTATCTGGATCAGGGAGGCTGCATCGGGATTTTCCCCGGCGGAACGGTATCGACGGCCCTGAAACCCTTTGGCCACCCGATGGACCCAAGTTGGCGGCGCTTCACCGCAAAACTGATCGCGAAATCCGGGGCGACGGTGGTGCCGATCTTTTTCGACGGGCACAACAGCCGTCTGTTTCAACTGGCCAGCCATGTGCATTACACCCTGCGGATGGCTTTGCTGATCAAGGAATTCAAGCGACGTGTTGGCGCGAAAGTGCCGGTTGTCGTTGGTGAACCACTGCCACCCGAAGAAATCTCGGCCCGGGCCGGGGATGCGCGGGCGCTGATGGATTACCTGAGGGCCGAGACCTATCGCCTGTCGCCCGAGCCGATTTATACCCTCGATTATGGATTTGAGTTCGAGGATGGTCACTGACCCATGGCCATCGGGGTATTCGATAGCGGTTTGGGTGGCTTGACCATCCTGTCCGCCCTGCGTCGCCGCCTGCCAGAGCAGGCCTTTGTCTATCTGGGCGATAACGCCAATGCACCGATTGGCGGGCGCTCGGCCCAGGACATCCTTGATATCACCATCGCCGCGACCGAGGCGCTGTTTGCCCGTGGCTGTCGGCTGGTGATCCTGGCTTGTAACACGGCCTCGGCCGTTGCGTTGCGTCCGATGCAGGAGTTTTGGGTGCCCGCTGATCGCCGGGTGCTTGGGGTGTTCGTGCCGGTGATCGAGGCGCTGGCCGGGCGCGGGTGGGCTGACCGGGGCCCGCCGATTGTAGGGCAGGCGCGCAAGGTGGCGTTGTTTGCCACGCCCGCAACGGTCGCCAGCGGTGCCTTTCAGCGCGAGCTGAACCTTCGCATCACCGGAACGGACGTTCTGGGTCAGCCTTGCCCCGGCCTTGTCGATGCGCTTGAGACCGGGGATGCCGCATTGGTTGAAGACTTGGTCGCAGGGGCGGTTTCGACGCTTCTGCAACAGACAGAACAACCGGATGCGGCGGTGCTGGGCTGCACGCATTACCCGCTGGCCCAGGCACTTTTTGCCCGGCATCTGCCGACGGGCACGCCGATCCTGTCGCAGGGCGATCTTGTGGCGGATGCGCTGGCGGACTATCTGCGCCGCCATCCGCATTTCAGCCAGCCGGGCAAGGCCACATACCTGACATCTGGCGATCCGGCGCATGTTGGGGCACAAGCCCAGACGTTGACCGGGCATACCTACCCATTTACAGCCCTGTGACGCCGGGGCTGATTGAAAGACATCTACCAGTCGTCTAAATATAGGCTGTTGTATCGGGAGCATGCCATATGGCCGGTCTGAAGAAGAAACGCCGTATCCAGTTTGTCGTCGCCGCCTTCACCTTGATGGCGATGGCCTTTGCGATCCCGATGATCTTTTTCAAGGACCAGATTCAGGACGCGTTCCAGCTGTTCCGCTCTCCGACCGAAATTGCTGAGAAACCGCCGCGTGCGGGCGAGGTGTTTCGTCTGGGCGGGCTGGTCAAGGATGGCAGCTGGCAGCAGGGTGAAACGCATCGCTTTGTGATCACAGATGAAGCAGCGGATTTTCCGGTGCACTATACCGGCATCGTCCCCGATCTGTTTCGCGAAGGGCAGGGCACCATCGTCACCGGCCGGATTGAGGACGGTGTCTTTGTCGCCACCGAGGTGCTGGCCAAGCATGACGAGGACTACATGCCACGCGAACTGGTCGATACGCTGAAAGAGCAGGGCGTCTATCAGCAGCCGGGCGACAGTTAAGGTTTCAAGCAGTCATAATGCTGACGAATTTGGCGCTATTTTAGCGGGCCGATACGCTTCTTATGCTGCCTGGATTTTCCTAAATGAATGATCACGAACAAAAAAAACGGTTCGCCGACCGTTTGGCGCGAATCGATGAGGCCAAACGCGCAAACCCGCAATATCAGGAAGACCAGTCCGTTCAGCGTGGTCAGCGCAAAGGCCGTGCCGGGGCTTCGCCGATGCTGCGGGTCTTTTTCGCTGCCGGGCTGATGCTGATGGTAGTCGCCGGTGGCATGTTTGCGGCAAAGATGATGAAGGATGCGGTCGGTCCGCAAACCGCTGAGGGATTGTCCGGTGGTAGTTTGGGGGGCTTTATGGCAGCGTAGGCGAGGCCTTCCTGAACGAGGTTGGCCGGCGCGAGCAAAAAACGGTGCAAAGGATGCGGCCCTGTTCAAGGCACCGATTGTTGGCTTCTCGGATATCACCAAGCCGTTTGAGGCGGGACGTCTTGGGTTCGACTACGGATCGGGCCATGCGTTTAACGCCTCGCGCGAAGCCGTTGCGATGGAAAAGCTGGTTGCGGAATGGACCGGCGGCAAACCGGATGCACCGGCGCTGACCGTGCTGCCATTCCTGCCGAATGAAGAATGCCAAATGCGGCGCAGTCAGCCCGGCGAAAAGCTGATTAGCGTGCTGAGAGGTGCCCCGTATCGCCCCGCGCAACTGCGCACGTTGATGCAGGGTGACATCGTCACAAAGCTGGATCGCGCGGTCAAATCCGCGCTCGCCGAAGGTCAATTGCCGCACGAGATTGAGATTGACCGCGGCGAGGTTTCGCGGGTGGATGTGGTGGTCACCGATACCTCTGCGCCGCTGCATTGGGTCTTGCAGGGAAGCGGCAACGTGTTGTGGAATGTCATTCCTGCAGACGGTGTGAAGATCGCGCATGTTTCGCTTATCTCGGGCGGTCAGTCTGGCCTGACAGGCAATATCGGCGATGCCACGTTCGATGCCATTCGCGCATCGGATTTTGGTCCCTACCCCGAATTCAGTATCTCGCGGCGGGAAGAGCGGGAATTCGACTGCATGGCGCATCCGATCCCCGCGCCCAAGGAATACTGGACCTCTCATGCTGGTGCTGCGAAAGGCAACACGCTGGATGCAAATCTGCTATTCCTGCGAACCAAGGGGTCTGCTGCTTACGCGAAATGGTTTCGTGACAGCTTTGGCGTCTCTGCGGAAACAAACTTTATCGTCGCTGATGGCGCTGCCAATGTCCTGGTCGGACCCGCGCCGTCCGCGCCTTTGCAAGCCGCGCCTTATGGCAGCACGGTCGTACATTTTCTGTTTGCGGATCACGTCATCTCCGAAGACTATAAGTTGCGGGAAGCGGCAACAGAACGGCTGTTCACTGATATTCTGGATAAAGCCGCAGGTCGACCCTACCGCGAGTCCTTACCGCTGGATGTTGTTCTGGACGATCCCAGCGGACAGCCGCAGCGGGCGGAGCGTGTGTTTGACGGACTGGTGTTGGGGATGGACTTTGTCGATGATCGTGGCGAGAACCGTGCCAAGACGCAGCAAGAGGCGATCAACGATGAACGCCGCGCGATCTTTGAGACCAACGTGCCGCTTGCCGACCTTCTGCAGCCCGATGAGACACCACCCGCCGAGGCGCTGGCCGCGACCTATGCAAGGCTGCGGGTTCCGGAATTTATGACCCGGTATTGTGAGGACACATTGCCCGCGATGGCACGGCGCTGTGGTGTGCTGAAAGCGTCAGCACATCCTTTGAAAGACAGTAATTTTCAGGTTCGCGCCACGTTTGGCTTTGTGCAGAACTACGACATCGGGACGTTGGATGTGATCAAAGGTGGCGGGTTTATCAGTGCCTTCCTTCCTGTGACAGATCTGAACCAAAAGTTTGCAACCCCGGAAGAGCGCAAAGCGCTGATTGGAAAGTATCTTCAGGTCTGTGATCGCCTGAGGGAAGAATATGGAAACTGTCTGCTTGGAACTTTGAGCTTTCATCTGGATGACCAACCCTCGATCTATACCAATGGCGTCAAGGCGCACGCAGCAGGTTGGGTTGAGGTTTATACGCTGGATCAGCCGCTAGAAGAAGAAAAGCTACAGGCCAGGGCGGCAGAGATTTTTGCTGAAATCGACAACTGATTAACCCAATCTTTGCCAGTTTCTGTCAGCGTCGTGGGACTTTTTCACGAAACTGACAGATCTGGAGGTGGCCAATGCAGAGCATTGAGGCCATGGCCCGCGATATTGTGGCGCGGGAAGGTGGGTATGTGAATGATCCTGACGATCCCGGCGGGGCGACCAAATACGGTGTGACCATCCACACGATGCGACGCCTGGGGCTGGACCTTGACCGTGACGGCGATGTCGATGCGCGCGACGTGCAACGTCTGAGCCTGGATCAGGCCGTTGGGATTTTCCTGAAACACTACTACGAAAAACCCGGCATCGCCCGATTGCCCGAGGCACTGAGGGTAAGCGTGTTTGATATGTATGTGAATGCAGGCCGTCACGCCGTCCGCATTCTGCAGCGCCTGCTGGCAGAGTTTGGAGAACCGGTTGCGGTTGATGGTGTAATTGGGCCACAAACAGCGCGGGCTGCGGCCTCGGCCCACATGAAGGCGCGGGGCTATCTTGTTGATGCCTATGGCATAGCGCGCCGCAACTACTACTATGATCTAGCGGACCGGCGCCCGGCCTCGCGGAAATATGCTCGGCGGCGCGATGGCGGGAAAGGCGGGTGGATCAAGCGCGCGGAGGAGTTCATCTCGCCCCGGTTTCATCTTAGTACGGCACAGCATGCAGAGAGGGTCGCAGCATGGGGTTGATCACAAATCTGCTTGGCCTGTCGGCTGGTGTGCGCGACGTGGCCGAGGTGTTTACAGCCAATCGCACCAAGCGCGCCGAGCAGGAACATCTGGAACATGTCGCCAGCCTGCAGCAACTGGCTGCTGAATATGCGGGCGAAAGGGGCGGCTGGTTCGATCAGTTGATCAATGGCATCAACCGATTGCCACGCCCCGCGCTTGCACTGGGAACGATCGGGTTGTTCGTGTTTGCTATGGCGGATCCGGTGTCCTTTGGTGTGCGGATGCAGGGGCTGGCATTGGTGCCCGATCCGCTATGGTGGCTGCTGGGGGCGATTGTATCCTTCTATTTCGGGGCGCGGGAACTGCATCATTTCCGCAGCCGGGGACAGATTGCTGCAACGACCGAGGTTGCCGGTGTCGTGCGTAATATCGAAGCTTTGCGTCAGATCGAAACCTCGGACTTTGAGCCCATTCAGGATAACCCTGCTTTGGTGGCATGGCGCGACGCGCGCGGTGGCTCATACTGAGGCGTTATGCTTCAGGTCATGATTTCTGATTTGACCTTGCGTCCTCCACCCTCGAAAATAAGGGGGAGGAGGCGTACATGACTTATGATGTTGACTGGGTAGATGCGTTTACCGACCAGCCCTTCGGCGGCAATGGCTGTGCGGTGGTCTATGATGCTGACGAGCTTGGTATCAAGGACCGCCTGGCACTGGTCCGCGAAACCAAGCTGAGCGAATGCGCCTTTCTGGTGCGATCGGACAAGGCCGATTTCGGTGCGCGTTATTACTTGGCGGACCGGGAAATCCTGATGGCGGGACACCCGACGGTTGCCACGATCAGGTCGCTGATCCATCGTGGTCATGTCGCCGTGCCCTCCACCCTGACGCTGGAGGTTGGCGCCGGCGTGCTGCCGATCACTGTGACCGGAACGCTTGAGGCACCCCTGATCACGATGACCCAGATGCGCCCGAGTTTTGGTGCGGACTGCACCCCGAAGAGGTCGCAGCTATCTATGGCCTGAAGCCGGATATGGTGATTGGCACACCGCAGCTTGTCTCCACCGGCAGTTGCTTTTGCGTCACCGTGCTCAGCAGTCGCGATGTGGTGGAACAGGCTGTTCTGGATACACAGCGCCTGGCAGAGTGGCGGACGCGGCACCAAACCGAGATGGAGCCGTTCTTGGTTGCGCTCGAAGGAGCGACCGAAAACGGACAGACATTTGCCCGCCTGCTTCTGGCCCCGCCAAACCGGCCTGAGGATCCGTTCACGGGGTCGGCGACGGGCTGCATGGCGGCGTATCTTTGGGCAAAAGACCTGATTGAAACCCCCTGTTTTGTGGCCGAGCAGGGGCATGGTATGGGCCGTCCAGGGCAAGCGCAGGTGGAGGTTTTGGGGCCACGCGATGCAATCACGGGTATTCAGGTCGGGGGGCAGGGTGTGGTCGTGCTGGAAGGGCGTTTGCTGATCCCATGACAGGCAATGGTGGGTTTCACCCACCCTACGGCAACGGTAGCGCGGCTTTGTAGGGTGGGTGAAACCCACCACCGCTCGTTTGTACTGCTCGGAAACTTGAATTGCAGCGGTGTCACCAAAGCCTATAGTGGTGATCGAAGGAGACGTTTTCCGATGATTGCTGAACTTGGCCATCTGGCCATATTCCTGGCATTTGCCGTCGCTTGTATCCAATCGGTGGTCCCACTGATCGGTGCGCAGAAGGGCTGGCAGGGATGGATGCGCATTGCGATGCCCGCCGCCGGGTTGCAGCTTGTGCTGAGCGCCCTCGCTTTCGGGGCATTGATATATGCGTTTGTGGTCTCGGACTTCTCGCTACGCCTTGTCGTCGAAAACTCCCACTCTGCCAAGCCGATGCTCTACAAGGTGTCTGGCACCTGGGGAAATCATGAAGGGTCGCTCCTGCTATGGGTGCTGATCCTTGCTGTTTTCGGTGCCTCGGTTGCCTTTATGGGGAATAACCTGCCGCTGCCGCTAAAGGCGCGGGTCCTGGCCGTGCAGGGTGCTATTGCCGTTGCCTTTAATGCACTTATGCTCTTCACGTCGAACCCGTTTTTGCGTCTCGACAGGGCTCCGACGGATGGCACTGACCTCAACCCGCTGTTGCAGGACCCCGGTCTCGCCTTTCACCCCCCCTTTCTCTATCTCGGCTATGTTGGCCTTTCGATGGCGTTTTCCTTCGCAGTCGCTGCATTGATCGAGGGGCGGATTGACGCGGCCTGGGCGCGTTGGGTGCGGCCGTGGACGCTGGCGGCCTGGATTTTCCTGACGATCGGGATCGGGCTTGGCTCCTGGTGGGCCTATTACGAGTTGAGCTGGGGCGGCTGGTGGTTCTGGGATCCGGTCGAGAACGCCTCGTTCATGCCCTGGTTGGTGGCTGTGGCGCTGTTGCATTCGGCCATCGTCGTGGAAAAACGCGAGACGTTGAAAAGCTGGACGATCCTGCTGGCGATCCTTGGTTTTTCCTTTTCCCTTGTCGGGACCTTCATCGTACGTTCGGGCATTATCACCTCGGTGCATGCCTTTGCCAGCGATCCGACCCGTGGGATGGCGATCCTCGTGATCCTGGCGGTATTCATCGGTGGGGCCCTGACGTTGTTTGCTATAAGGGCCAGTGCGATGCGGACCAACACGGTCTTTGGTCTGGTCAGCCGGGAAAGCGGGCTGGTGATCAACAACCTTTTGCTGATCGTATCCGCCTTTGTGGTGTTTGTCGGCACGCTTTGGCCGCTGATCGCTGAGCTGGCGTTTGGGCAAAAACTTTCTGTTGGGCCGCCGTTTTTTGATGTCACCTTTACGCCGTTCATGGTGGCGATTGCCGTGGTCCTGCCCATCGGCGCGATGCTGCCCTGGAAACGGGCGCGGCCGGGCGCGGTGCTACGCCAGTTGGCCCCCGCGCTGATCCTTGCCCTGGCCGTAGGTGCGCTGGTTTGGTCGATGGAGACCGGGCGGTCCGCGCTGGCACCGATTGGCGCAGTTCTGGCGGTCTGGATCTGTGCCGGGACGGTTACCGATCTGGCGCAGCGTATCCGGCTAGAGCGTAGCTCGGTCAGTGAGGCGTTACGCCGCGCCATCAACCTGCCGCGCGCTGATTGGGGCAAGATGGTGGCGCATGGCGGGCTGGGCGTGCTGTTTTTCGCCATCGCGGCGATCACCGCCTGGGAGGTAGAGGATATCCGCGTCCTGCAACCGGGCGAAAAATTTACACTCGGCCAGCATGAACTGCGTCTCGACAAGGTCGAAAATATCCGTGGCCCCAACTACACGGCGGAACGCGGCACCTTGACCCTATGGTCGGGCCGTACAGAACGGGGACAGCTGACCACAGAGCGGCGCTTTTATCCCGTTGCACAGATGCCCACCACCGAGGCTGGGATTGATCGCAGTTTCACCCGCGACGTTTATGTCGTGATCGGTGATGCGCAACCCGGCGGCGGGCGGGCCGTACGGACCTTTATCAAGCCCTTTGCCAATTGGCTTTGGGCCGGAATGCTGATCATGGCGTTTGGCGGTATCCTAAGCCTGACCGACCGGCGCTATCGCCTTGGCGCACCTGCCCGGCGCAAGGCTCCTATAGCGGTGCCTGCAGAATGAGGGCGGCGTATGTTTTACTGCTGGGCCTTTGTCTGGCACTGCCTCTAAGAGCAGAAATCGCGCCATCTGAAGTGCTCGATGAGCCGCTGCTGCAAACCCGTGCCATGTCGCTTTATGAAGAACTGCGTTGCGTAAAATGCCAGTCGGAGGCGATTGCGTCGTCAAATGCTGAGTGGGCGCAGGATGCCCGTGCGATGGTGCGTGAACGTTTGCTGGTCGGGGACAGCGATCAGGATGTGCTGGATTTTTTCCACGCCAGGTATGGCGATTATGTCCTGATGCGGACCCGGTTCAGCGGGTCGGGTGTTTTGCTTTGGGTTGTGGCGCCGACTTTGCTGTTGTTGGGGGTAATCGTCGCATTCAGATTCATGCGACAGCATTCGTCAGACAACGCGCCGTCAGCACTGTCTTCTGCTGAGGAAGCGCGGGTCAGAAAACTTTTGGAAGATGAGTAACCTTCTACGGAAAAAGGGTGATGATGCGCCGTATAATTGCAGCACTTAGCCTGATCGCCAGCTTGGCATCGCCCTTAGCCGCGCAGCATACACTGACTGAGGGGTGGTTGCTGAGTGCGGAGTGCAAAAACGGTGATCGGAAGGCGTGTTATGAGGCCGTGCTCGTCAACCTCAGCTATGAGGCCAATGCCGGATCATTGGACGAACTTGCGATCTATGCCGCGGATGATCAGGCCCTTTGCAAGAAAGGTGAGCAGGAAAACTGCGCCCGATACGCCAGCTTTCTTATTCACCGAAGTCCCCTTGATCCCGATCACTTTGAGCTTTTGTCGCGCGCTTGTGATCAAGGTATTGGCTGGACATGTCCTGCGATCCAAAGGTCAGCCAGTATTCTTCGATTCGCATCCGAAAGTCAGGCCGATCTGGAGCCGTTGAAAACCTACTATGATGGTTTGGAGCAAACCTGCAATGATGGCGACCTGACGGCCTGTACCAATTGGGCGCGATTGAATCCTGTACTGCCTTTTGTGCGGCCCAAAAAAGAGATTTTTCTGGACGGGCTCAAGGCACCCTGCCTTGCGGGCAATGCCCGGGCCTGCACGCAGCTTAGCTATATATATTCAGGCGATGCCTATGAATATTACGCGCTACTACCGAACTTCAACCCCAGACAACGCACTTCGAAGCGATATGCCCGTATGGCCTGCAAGGGCGGCAATCCAACAGGTTGCTACAACTATGGGCTGCAGCTGGAGAATGATTGGGCCGCAGCGCATGAACAATACGTGCGGTCCTGCAAGCTGGGTGATCCGATTGGATGCGAGGAACTGAACTATGAAAGCTATTGGCGACGCAGCGATCCCAAACAAGACTTGAAAGCAGTTTGTTCCGAAGGCGATTTCAACGCTTGCCTGTTTCTGGCAGAGATACGGGGCAAACCACTCGTAACGGTTAGCAACGACCCGGCAGATATCGCCCGGGTGGAGGCATATCTTAAAGACCTTGATCAGATTTGCCGGATGGGGTCAGGCGATGCCTGCGGGTTCTATGCTGCCGTATTGCAGCGTTTGCGTCCCGACCCCGCCCGCGAGATGGCCTATGCCCGCGCAGGCTGCGAGGCGCATTCCGGTCATGCGTGCTATAGTTTGGGCGTTCGTCTGGAAAAGTCGGATCAGCCGAAAAGGGCTTTGCTTCAATACCGACAGACTTGCGAAATGGAGCATTGGGCTGGGTGTACGGCCACCGGTGTAATTCATCAGTTTGGGCGTGGTACACCTGCCGATGACGAAGTCGCGGCGAGGTACTATCAGATTGGCTGCGACAACCGGGATGCGCGGGCTTGCAATCTGTTGTCAGGACTATTGCAGGATAGCGATGCGGCAGAGGCTGCGACGCTTAGGTCGCGGGCCTGTAAGCTGGACAAAAAATACTGTGATAAAGAGTAAGCAAATTGCCTGGTTGCATGTAGGCTCGGCACTTTATGCGAAAGGATGTTTTTGTGAAAACCCGTGATGCACAGATGCCGGATGCGCCGGAGATAAGTGTCTTTCTTCAGCAACTGACGGCCTTGGGAAAGCGTACGCTTCCAAGTGACGAAGACTTTGTCAGAAACAATTACATCGCGCACAAGGATAATATCAGATGCACTGTCGTCGAGGATGAGGATGGCACCTTGTTAGGCTTGCAGATCCTTAAACGCGCATCTGAGGGCAACCCCTATGGTGTGACGCCCGGCTGGGGAATGATCGGGACCCATGTCCGGCCTGATGCCGCGCGGCGCGGGGTCGGACGGGCGCTGTTTTCAGCGACGCTGAAGGCTGCGCAAGAGGCAGGGTTGGTTAAGGTCGATGCAACAATCGGGGCAACAAATACCGAAGCGCTGTCGTATTACGAAGCCATGGGATTCCGAACCTATAGGGAAATTGAGGGCCGGGTATGCAAGTGCCTGGACCTCTCCCCAAGTCCAAGCGCTACAGGGTAACTGGTGCGTATTGCCATCGCCTAAAGCGTTTCGAGTTTACCTTGAGACATTACATAAAATCGAAACGCGTACACCATATAGGCTTATCACTGCGTTTCAGGATAATCTTTTGTCTCAGGTATATCCCGAAACGCTTTAATATGACGACTTGATCTGGCGTGCATTCCTATTGACCCATAACAATGCACCTGGGTTGGCCCAGACAAACACTAGAATCCATCGCCTTTTCAGTGCGCGGTGCTTTCATCGGCTGGGGTTAGACCTTGCGCCGCGGCGCGATCCAGTATGAGACAAAGCGCATCATGATCCTGCAGGGCGGTGGCCGGGCAATCGGTGCCAATTGGGCCCTCCACAAGTCTTGCGACGGCCGAGGACTTGGCCTCACCTGTGGCCAGCAGAAGGCAAGAGCGGGCTTTGCGGATCGTGGCGATGCCCATGGTCAGCGCATAGGTGGGCACGGCGTCGGGGTCGTCAAAGAACCGGGCATTGGCCTGGCGGGTTTCGGGGGCCAGACGGACCGGTCTTGTCTGGCTGTCGAAGGCGGCACCAGGCTCATTAAATCCGATATGCCCGTTGTGGCCGATCCCCAGAAGCTGCAGGTCGATCCCGCCCTTGGCGGTGATCAGGGCCTCGTATCTGGTGCATTCGGCCACCGGGTCGGGGGCTGCGCCGTTCGGCAGGTGCATTGCACGCGGCGGCGATGTCAGGCGGGTGTGAAAATGGGTCATCATATAGCTGTGAAAGCTGCCCGGATGGTCGGGGCCAAGGCCGGCATATTCATCAAGATTGAAGGTTTCGCATTTCGCGAATAACGCGCCAGCATCGCGGGTCAGATCGGCGTAAAGCGGCAGCATTGTGCCGCCGGTGGCCAGCCCAAGGGTAAGGGTGGGGCTGGCGTCCAGCGCATCGCGGATGCGGCGCGCAGCTGTCCGGGCCGCTGTCGGGGCATCATCGCAGACAATAATGTTCATTGATATCTCTAGTCCCTGAAGGCGGCAACGCGGTCACGTCCGGACCAGCCGCCCAGCATCTCGACGGTGGCAGCGCCGCAGCGGGCGCCAAGCTGAAGGCAATCAAGCAGCGCTGCGCCCGCCAGCCATCGGTGCAGGTAGCCCGCATTGAACGCATCCCCGGCACCGGTGGGATCTTTGGGTGTTGCGGGCAGGGCCGGGGTGGTGATCCAGTCGGTACCATCCCAGGTCCGTGCGCCCTGTTCGCCCATCTTGACCACAAGCGCCCCGGGGGCCAGGTCCGGCATCAGGCCGCTATCGCGCAGCGCCTGCCATTCGCTTTGGCTGGGCATGAACAGGTCCAGCCCGGCGATCAGGTTCGCAACATCTGCGGGATACCCGCCCCCATCCCCGCAATCGCAGGACACGGTTGCCCCGGCTGCGCGGGCCTGTTCGATCAGGGCGGGGCATTCGGCCAGGCTGGACAGCTCTCCGATATGTAGGTGATCGCACCCGGTCACATTGGGCGCTGTGATTTGGGCGGGGTCACGATAGGTCAGGAACGCGCGATCATGCCCCCCGGCCAGCGCGACGGTCACCTGGGCCGAGGTGCCTGGGCGGATCTGCTGGCCGTCGATATCGCAGGCCTGCATATCGCGCGCTATCACCGGGCCGAAGGGAAATTCTGCCCCGGCATTGCCCGCCAGGCTAATGCGATGACCAAACGCGCTAAGGTAGGCAGCAGTGATAAACGCCCCCCCCCCCGCGCTGCTGGTAAAATCTTCAGCAAACACCTCGTGCCCCCAGCGGGGCAGGGTGTCACTGCAAAACAGCAGATCGCAGTAGATCCGCCCGACGCACAGGATATGCTGCGGCGCTGTCACAGGCGCTGGCCGGAATTTGCGTCGAACAGATG
This sequence comes from Halovulum sp. GXIMD14793, assembly GCF_054457435.1. Taxonomy (NCBI): domain Bacteria; kingdom Pseudomonadati; phylum Pseudomonadota; class Alphaproteobacteria; order Rhodobacterales; family Paracoccaceae; genus Halovulum; species Halovulum sp. GXIMD14793. Next base: position 21,688 of record NZ_JBTLNE010000005.1, read on the forward strand.
CATGTGTTCCGGTTTGGCATGCAGCAGCATCTTTGTATCGGTCTGGGGCGCGTTTCGTCCGGCAAAGCGGGCGGTTACCTCTCCCAGCGGGGTGTCGAGATAGGCCAGAACCTCATTCCCCAACGGTTCATGCAACGTAACCACGCCTTCAACCACCGGCAGACCATCGGTCAGGCTAAGGTCATCAGGACGCACACCCAAAAGCACCGATTGCCCCTCCTGGCCAAGCCCAATGGGCACCGAGTGCCCGCCCTCCAGCGTGACAGCGCCCGAGGCGGCCTTGCCCGGCAGGATATTCATTGCAGGCGCCCCGATAAACCCGGCAACGAAGGTGTTGGCCGGGGTAAAGAATACCTCGACCGGGGTGCCGGCCTGCTGGATATAGCCGTCTTTCATGATGACAATCCGGTCGGCCAGCGTCATCGCCTCGACCTGATCATGGGTGACGAAGACGATGGTCTTGCCGACGCGGCGGTGCAGCTTCTTTATCTCAAGCCGCATCTGTGTGCGCAGCTTTGCGTCAAGGTTCGACAGCGGCTCATCAAACAGGAACACCGCCGGGTCGCGTACCATGGCCCGGCCGATGGCAACCCGCTGACGTTGCCCGCCCGAAAGCTGATTTGGACGACGCTCTAACAACTCGGTCATTTCCAGCGCTTCGGCGACCTGCCGGATGCGGGCGTCACGTTCAGCCCTGGGCAGGCCCGAGGTCCGCAGCCCGAAACCGATATTCCGATGCACGCTCATATGCGGGTAAATGGCGTAGTTCTGGAACACCATAGCGATGTCGCGTTCCTTGGGCGCAAGGTTATTAACCACCTTGTCGCCGATGCGGATCTGGCCGCTTGTCACATCCTCCAGACCGGCGATCATGCGCAGGGTTGTGGATTTGCCGCAGCCGGATGGGCCGACCAGCACCACGAATTCCCCATCCGCGATCGACAGGTTGATGTCGTGAAGCACCTCAACACTGCCATAGGACTTTTTGAGATCAATCAGATCAAGTGTCGCCATTGGGTCCTCTTACTGCGTTGAAAGCCATGCCAAGTCTGTCGGCCGCGGCGCTGCGCCGGGCATGCCTGTCGGCGATCCGGGCGCGCTGGATATCCTGTGTGTTGCGATAGCAGGCAATAGCATCGGCCAGCGCCTGCGGGGCGGGGCCGCCGTGGCGGTCCCGTCTGGCCACAAAGGATGCGGGGCACACGGCCTGTCTGAACGTATCCTGATCAAGCGGGCAGGGCGTGCCGGTTTCCGCCTGATAGGCCTTTGCGAAACCGTCATATCCGGCACTTAGCGGATGACCTGCGGCAATAACCGCGCGCGAGGTCGTGGCCGCAATTTCATGCGCCTGGCGGAAGCTGAGCCCGGCCTGACGGACCAATGTGTCGGCCAGTTCGGTGATGGTGATACAGGCCGCATCGGTGATACGGCTGACATTTTGCGCATTGATCCGGCAGGCGGGCACAAAGGCGGTCAGCAGTTTCAGCATCCGACCGCCACTGTCAAAGGCGGCGAAACCGGCCTGCTGCACCTCACCCTCGCTGTCATTCATGTCGGTAAAGGGGGTGTTATGCATGGTGTTCACCACCATGTCGCAGCGCCCGGCGGTCACGCTGGCCAGGTGGCGCATATGTTCGATCGGGACCGGATTGCGTTTCTGCGGCATGATAGAGCTGACCTGAACCAGCGCATCAGGCACATAGAGCTGCCCCACCTCAAACGCTGACCAAAAGGCGAAATCCTGCACCAGCCGCCCAAGATGGACAAAGATCAGCTTTATCGCGCTGTAAAGCCCGGTGATATAGTCCACCGAGGCGATGGATCCGTAGGAATTGCGGGTCGGTTCCGCAAATCCCAAAAGATCCGATACGCGTGCGCGGTCGATGGGAAACCCAGTTGTCGTTATGGCTGCGGCCCCCATCGGGCAGTGATCAAGGCTGGCGACGGCATCCTCCAGCCGCGCGGCATCGCGTTGAAGCACCTCGACCAACGCGGCAAGGTAGTGCCCGAAGGTTGAGGGTTGGGCTGGTTGGCCGTGGGTATAGGCAACGATCAGGGTTTCGGCCTCTGCCTCGGCCTTGTTGATCAGGGCGGTGATCAGGCCCTGCAAGATTTCCTGAAGGTCCAGCCCATAGCGCAGCAGGGCGCTGCGAAACAGCGTGTGGTCCATATCATTGCGCGAGCGGGCGGTGTGCAGCGCGCCGCCCAGATCGCCTAGCCTTGCGCGCAACTGGTGTTCGACAACGAAAAAGTAATCCTCGTGCTCACCTGTGTAAGTCAGGTCGTTGAGGTCCGTTTCATCCGTGATCCGGCACAGGGCGTCAGCGATCTGGGCGGCCTGCGCCCCGGACAGGATGCCGGTATCGGCCAGCATGACCAGATGGGCCTGATTGATGCGGTTCATATCCGCCGCAAAGTGGGTTTTGACTCCTTCAAACAGTGGCCCCAGCACGGTTTCGGCGTAGACCGGATGCGGGAAGGCCATCTGGTCGGTCTTTGTGTCCGTGCCGCTCATCCTTTCAGGCCCGCCATGACGACGCCGCGAATGATGAACCGCTGGAACATCAAGAAAACGATTAGTGTTGGGATCGTGCTGATGGCCGCCCCGGTTGCGATCAGTTCCCATGCGGTGTCCGCCTCGTTCCCGAAACTCGCCAGTCCGACGGGCAAGGTGTACATATCGACCGAGCCGGTCACGATCAGCGGCCAGATAAAGGCGGTCCAGTTGCCAAGGAAGACAAAGATCGCCAGCGCAGCAAGGGCCGGTTTGACCAGAGGCATCGCGACGCTCCACCAGATCTGAAACTCGTTCAGGCCGTCGATGCGGGCGGCTTCGATGAAATCATCGGGGACCGTTTCAAAGAACTGCTTCATCAGGAAGGTGCCGAACGCGGTCATCATGCCAGGGAACATGATGCCCCAATAGCTGTTCAGCCAGCCCATATCGCGGCTGAGCAGATACCACGGGATCACCAGCATTTCGGTCGGGATCATCAGTGTCGACAGTATGGCAATGAACACCAGCTGCCGCCCGGGAAAGCGGAATTTGCACAAGGTATAGCCGACAAGGCTGTCGAAAAACACGTTGGACAGGGTTGTCAGTGTCGCGATGATTATCGAATTGATGAACCAAAGGTAGAACCGCCCGTCCTCTAGCACATAGGTGTAGTTTTCCAGTGTCGGCTCTTCGGGGACAAGCTTGAGGTTATAGACCTCATGCGGCCACTTGAGCGAGGTGGAGAACATATAGACGATCGGCATGATCATCAGAACGCCGCCACCAAACAGCAGCAGCCAGCGCAGTGTCTGGCCGAACGAGGCTCGGCTTTGCGCGGCCCGTGTGCTGAGCAGTGTTTCCGAGCTTGCGCGTATGGTTGGGGTGCTCATGACTTGTCCTTCAGAAGGTAAAGCTGGAGCAGGCTAACAACCAGCAGCACGGTGAACAGCACCACGGTCTGGGCGGCGGCGTAGCCCATGTTGAAGCCGTTGAATGCGGTATCGTAGATCATCAGGACCAGGGGTTTGGTGCTGTTGAGCGGTCCGCCGGGATCGTTCGTGGTCATGTTGAAGACGTGGTCGAAAATCCGCAGGAACCCGATGGAACTGAAGACGACGATAAAGACGATGGTCGAGCGCAGCAGCGGCAGGGTGATTTCCCAAAGGATCGTCCAGCCAGACACACCGTCAATCCGCGCTGCTTCGTAATAGCTTTGCGGGATGGCGCGCAGGCCGGCCATGAAGATGATGATCTGAAAGCCCAGACCGGCCCAGACTGCAGGGGCCAGGACCGCAGGCAACGCGTTGGTGGTGGAGCGCAGGAACTCTATCTGCGGGACGCCCATTGCGGCCAGGGCATTGTTGAACAGTCCTACCGGCACCGGCTGATAGAACCAGCGCCACACCCAGGCCATCGCAACGGCGCTGGTCATGAAGGGCAGGAAATACAGCATTCGGATAAACCCGTGCATGAAACGCACGCGGTCCAGATGGAAGGCAATGGTGAATGACAGCAGCAGGCTGATAGGTGTGCCAATCAGCAGATACAGAAATGTGTTTTTGAACACCTTCCAAAACACCGGATCGTTCCAAAGGCGGATGTAATTGTCCAAACCTGCCCAGGTGCGTTCGCCAAGCAGGTTCCAGTTCTGAAAGCTGATGAGAATGGCATTGCCGGTGGGGTAGAACCGGATCACCGTGTAGAAAAGAACAGGCAGCGCAAGAAAAGCCCAGGCCCAGATGATCAGCTTTTGCCGGATCGTCAAATTGCGCAGCATGTCGTTTCTCCGACGGGGAAAACAGTGGATAAACGGCGCGGCAGACCGAAATACTCCACCTTAACAAGTGGGGGCTTTCAGGCGGATTTCTTCGGCTGCCGCGCCGGGGGGTTACTTGTAGTAATCGTCCAGTATGACCTGTTCCGCCTTGGCGGCTTCGGATAAGCTGGCGGCGACATCAGCGCCTTCGATATCGACCCGCTGCACCATGTCCATCAGAACCTGACGCTGCGCACTTTCGGTCGCGAATTTGGTCGTGTGCGCATAGGCCAGACCGCGAATGAACGGTCCGAAGACAGGGTCGGCAGAGTTTGCTTCGGTCATGCCGACGGACGGCTTTGCGGGCAGTTCACCAACGGTATCAAGCCAGATCTGCATCGCCTCGTCGCTGGTGATGTATTCCATGAATTTCACGGAGGCTTCATAACGCTCACCCTCGGCCTTGGTGGTGATCGCGTTGACCCAGTAAGAACTGTAGTTCGATTGAACGCCATTATGGCTGGGCAGTTCCGTCACACCCCATTTCAGGCCGCGCGTATCATTCAGCGATCCGATGCGGAAAGAGCCGTCGATATGCATCCCGGCACGCCCCGCCTTGAACGCAGCCTGCGGTTCATCCATGAAGCCAAAGGACGTAACGCCGTCATCGCCTGCCAGGCTGGTATAGAACTCTGCCGCCTTGCGGCCCGCGTCGCTGTCATAGTTCACGGTTCTGTAGTCATCCAGGTAAGGCTCTCCGCCCATCTGGCGGATCAGCACTTCGCGGAACCAGTGGTGATCCTGCGCGTTCATCCCGGCGGTCAGCCCGACCTGCGTGATATTGCCCGCGCCATCGCGTTTGGTCATTTTCCGGGCGGCTTCGACCATTTCATCCAATGTGGTCGGCGGGCTGTCGATACCGGCCTCTTCCATCAGACGCTCGTTGTAGAACAGCGCCAGCGAGCGCACTGCTGTCGGCAAGGCCCAGTATTGATCGCCTTCGCGCATCGCGCCGACCATCGGGAAAAATTCCGCATCAATCTTATCAGCAGGGAATATGTCTGCCGGAAGCGGCTGGATCAGCTTTGCTTCCTTGTAGTCATTCAGCCAGCCATAGAACAGCTGCACGACATCCGGGCCCTGTCCGGCAGGGATGGAGGCCGCGACCTTGGTGCGATAGTCGGCATAGGGGAAATGGGTCATCTTGACCGTAATCCCGGGATTGGCTGCCTCGAAATTTTCGATCAGCTGCTCCATCGCGGTGACCCGCGCATCATAGAAATACTGCCAGTATTCGATTTCCACATCCGCCATCGCGGCAGACCCGGCCAACAGCGCCACAGCGGTTGCACCGGCTTTGGCAAACAGTTTCATTTTAAGCATGGCTTTCTCCCAGTTGCTCCCCTTTTTTGGCCTTAAGGTTTCGGGGATCTGGATCAGGTTAACTCAAGTTAGTTGAGCAATCAACCGTGATGGGATATTGTGCCGATATGGATACGCTTTCCCTTATTTCACCGGCATCCGCTGGGCGGTTGTCGCATCGCCAAAGGGCATTGGATGAGATTCGCCTTGCCGGGCCGGTGGGCCGGGCCGATCTTGCCCGTAAGCTGGATCTGTCGGTGCAGGCGGCTTCGAATATCACCGCAGATCTGATGGAGGCCGGTCTGATCCGGCAGAGCGGAAAGCGTACTGGTGGTCGGGGCATGCCGGTTGCCTTGTATGAGCTGAACCCCGACGGTGCCTTTGCACTGGGTTTTGAGGTCCGTCCGACCTCGGTCTATGCGACGATTGCCGATATGGCGGGGCAAATCTGTGCCCGGGAAAAAACCGGTCTGGCAAAATCCTGCCCTGACACCGTGCTGCCGGAACTGTGTCGTCTGGCGCAGCACCTGACGGCGGGGCAGGGTGCTGAGGGGCGGATCATCGGGGCAGGTATCGTGCGCCCCGGTCCCTTTGGTCGAACCGGGTTGCGCCAGCCGGAAACAGAATTGTCGGGCTGGGAAGATCCCGGTCTGCACGGCCAGATCGAAGGCCTGCTTGGCATGTCGGTCACGCTGGACAACGACGCCACGGCGGGGGCCTGTGCCGAACATCAGATCGGTAGCGCCCAAAACGTCGATGATTTCGCGTACCTCTATTTCGGCGCGGGTCTGGGATTAGGTGTGATTGCCGGTGGCCAGCCTTTGCAGGGCGCTTTTGGCAACTCGGGCGAGATTGGTCATGTGTGCGTGCAGGGCTTCGACGGCGTGCTTGAGGATTGTCTGTCGCGCAAGGCCTTGGAACAGTTCCTGCAATCCATTGGTCTGAACGGTGTGGATGTGGCCCGGATCGAACAGCATTTCGACACTGGCGCATTGACCCCATGGATCACGATGGCTGCCCCGGTCCTTGGGCAAACCGTTGCGCTGATCGAGAACCTGTTTGATCCGGCTAAGATTGTTCTGGGCGGGGCGATGCCGTCTGGTGTCCTGGAGGCCCTGATCGCGGCGTGCCCCTTGCCAAGTCGCACGGTGTCGAACCGCTGTGACCGGGTTCAGCCACGCCTGCAATGCGGGGCCTGCGGGCCCTTTACCGTTTCGACCGGTGCTGCCGCCCTGATGCGCAACCGTTTTTTCACAACCCAACCATGAGAGTGCGATGACCCAGCCCACTGCAGATCAGTCCCGTCTTGACCGCACGGCCAGCCAGCCCAAAGCCCTTGGCCTGTGGCAGTTGATACATGGGTTGCGCAGCCCCTTGCGGTTCATGTCATCCGGCGCGCATCCCGATGACGAATGCGCGCCCATGCTTGCGGCGCTGCATTTTCGTGATGGCATTGGTCTGTCCTATGCCTGTTCGACACGGGGCGAGGGCGGTCAGAACAATCTGGGACCTGAGCGCGGGCTGGTTCTTGGGGCGCTGCGCACAGCCGAGATGGAAGCGGCGTGCGATATGCTGAACATGCGGATGTACTGGCTTTCGGAAAGCCCGGATGACAGTATCACGGATTGGCGGTTTTCCAAAAGCGGCGGGGAGACGCTGGCCAAATGGGACCATGACCGCACGCTGGCGCGGATGGTTCACATTTTGCGCCGGGACAAGCCGGATATGATTTGCCCGACCTTTCTGGATGTGCCGGGGCAGCATGGCCATCACCGCGCCATGACCCGCATTGCGCATCAGGCGTTCGCAGCCGCTGCAGATCCCGGATATTCCGGTTGCGATCTGCCCGCGTGGACTGTTTCTAAACTCTATCTGCCGGCATGGTCCGGGGCGGGCCGTGCTTATGATGATGATCTGCCGCCACCGCCTGCCACCGTGACAGTGCCGGGAACCGGACAGGACGCCTTTACCGGCTGGAGCTATGCCCGGATTGGGGCGATGTCCCATGGGCATCACCGGTCTCAAGGCATGGGGCATTGGCCGAGGGAGGAGCGGGATTTCCCCCTGCACCTTGCAGAGAGCATTGTCGGGCCGGATCGCGGATCGGTTTCGGATAATCTGCCCGCAAACATGTCTGACCTTGGGGTCGCCGGGTTTGATCCGCTGGTGGCAGAGATGCCTGCCTTGCTGGCGACACCTGGCCGGTTGCAAAAGGCGCTGGCCGAAGCTGATGCGCTTTTGAACCGCGCTGATCCGGGCCTGGAAGAGTCGCATCGCTTTGATCTGAAACGGTTGCAGATTGCCCGGCTTAAGGCTTTGGCGGCGGGGGTGGTGCCAAATGTGACGCCTGCCGGTATCTGGGTCAGGCCGGGCGCGTTGACGACACTTGATCCTCAGCAAGAGGAGGTGGCAGAGGTCGCCTTGCCCGAAGGTTGGAACAAGACCGATGCAGGTTTCGGACCTGCCGCGGATCATCCGCCCTATGATGGCTATCGCGACAGCTATGACCCCCTGATACCGCCTCGCCCGGCGCTGCGAGTTCTGCAAGATGGGGTCGAAACTCTTTGGCCATTTGACCGCCCGGTGATCGCCGGACCGGCGCGGGAACTGGCGCTGTCCCCTTCGCGGCTGGTGATCAATATCGGGGCAGGGCAGGTCACCGCCCAAAGCGCCATTGAGTCGATCCATCCGCCGACGGACCGGGTTACATCGGCCCTGCCGGATGGGTGGCACATGACCGAAGAGAACGGCACCCTGTCCCTATCTGCCCCGCAAGCCGCAGCCGAGGGACGACATCACCTTCCCCTAAGCCTTGACGGCAAAGCGGCCAGCAGGGTGTACCGTTTCAATCATGCGCATATCCGCCCCACACAATTCGCGCATGTCGCAAAGCTGGAGGTATCCGTGGTTGACGTCCCGGTGCCGGATCATGCTGTTGGTTACCTGGGGGGCGGGCTGGATACGCTGGCGCCGCGCCTGAAAGATCTGGGCGTTGATCTGCGGGATCTGGGCAGGTCCGGGCTGGACAAGTCCGCGCTGGCCGAGTTGCCCAGCCTGATTGTCGGCATCCATGCCTTCGGTTTCAACGCTGGCTTGGCCGAGGCAGCGCCCCTGCTGCATGACTGGGTGAAGGCGGGCGGCAATCTGTTGACGCTTTATCACCGGCCCTGGGACAACTGGGACCCGGACAAAACGCCATTGGCCCGGTTGGAGATCGGTCAGCCCTCTTTGCGGTGGCGCGTCACAAATGCCCAGGCCCCTGTGCGTATTCTGGCCCCAGATCACCCGCTGTTGACCGGGCCGGTCCCAATTGATCAGGCCGCGTTTGACGATTGGGACAAAGAGCGTGGGCTGTATTTTGCCAAGTCCTGGGATGAGGCCTACACGCCCTTGCTGGAGATGGCAGATGAGGGCGACCCGCCACTGCAGGGCGGATTGCTAAGCGGTGCGTTCGGGAAAGGTCGGCACACGCATTGTGCGCTGAACCTGCATCACCAGCTTGAACATGGCATACCGGGTGCAATGCGGCTTTTGATGGCGCTGATCACAAGGTGACAACGCCCTATCCCGCTGTGTCGTTCTTTGCCGGAAGCGCAAAGCCTAAGTCTTTGGATCGTTTCTTTGCAAAGGCCAGCAGCGTCTGAACGTGATGTCCATCGGCTGACAGATCAATCCGGCCGGTGTTTCCGATCACGGTCAGACAGTGCTGCAGCTGGCCGGTATGATCGAACACTGGTGCCGCAATAGCCGAGATTCCGGGAATGGGCTGGTCAATCGTGGTTGAAAATCCTTGCTTGCGGACCTGGTCGACTTGCGCTGCATAATTCCTGGCTGCATAATTCCTGACAGTGCCGATCTGCCGCTCTTCACGTGCAATCAAAGGGTGCGTGACTTCGGACGAAAGATAAGCGGCAAAGACCTTGCCTGTCGCAGTTCCCAGCATTGCATAATGCCCGCCGACCCGGATGTTGACATGCAGCGGCAACGGAGACTCGCGCACATAGGTGATGACCGGCCCGTGCAGCCCCCATACGGCAAGTGACACCATCAACTCCAACTCTCGCGCCAGCGCGCCGATGCGATCCAGCGTTTCGCGATAGCTGTCCGTGCGTTGCAGCCGTGCCAGCCCCAGTTGCAGGGCAAGCGGACCAAGCTGGTAGCGGCCATTGGGCGTTTGTTCGACCATCTCCATGGCCTTGAAACTGACCAGATAGGGGTGCAGTTGCGCGGGTGCTGTGCCCATGGCCTCGGCTAGATCGCGCAGCATCATTGGCGTCTGCGAGGCGGCAAGTTCGCGCAACAGTGCCCCGCCGGTATCGACCGATTGCACCCCGCGTTGCGGCTTTGTGGTCACGACAGAAGCCGCTGCGCTGCCGTGACGGAGATATCGCCACCCTGCACCAGAGCTTTGGCGATGCGGTCCACCTCGTCCCCGGTGGCACCTGCGGTGATGGCGATGTTGCGCGCATGAAGCGCCATGTGCCCGCGTTGAATGCCCTCTGTCGCAAGGGCGCGCAGGGCGGCGAGGTTTTGCGCCAGGCCAACCGCTGCGACGACGCCCGCCAGTTCGCCTGCGCTGTGAACATCCATCAGCTGCAGGGCTGCCTGCGCGGAAGGGTGGGTTTTGGTCGCCCCGCCCACCAGCCCAAGCGCCATGGGTAATTCGATCACGCCATGCAAGCCGCCTGTGTCTGTCAGGGACCATTTGGTCAGTGATGTGTACCGCCCCGACCGTGCGGCAAAGGCATGTGCGCCCGCTTCGATGGCGCGCCAGTCATTGCCCGTGGCCACGACGACCGGGTCGATGCCGTTCATGATGCCCTTGTTGTGGGTCGCTGCGCGGTACGGGTCGACGGCGGCCAGCGCATAGGCTTCCGTGATGACTTTCGCCACTTCTGCGCCGGGGCGGGTGTCTGTGGTCAGAGCTTCGGCAGTCAGGGTGACCTCGGCCCTTGCCAGCCGGGTATCGGCAAGGTTTGACAGGATGCGCAGCAGGCTGCGACCGCCGGTCAAGCGGGCCATTTCAGGGGCCAGACGCTCTGCCATGGTGTTGACCGTATTGGCCCCCATGGCGTCACGCACATCCACCAGCAGATGCGCCACCACCATCGGCCCCGCCGGGGTATCGTCAAACACATGCACTTCGATATCGCGGCAGCCGCCGCCCAGCCCGACAAGGACCGGATCGCAGGCATTTGCCGCCTCGATCAGCGCATCTTTTGCGGCCAGTAGCGCCGGTTTTGCCTGTGCTGGATCTACGTCCAGCAATTGAACCTGCGCGCGCATCACCGGATCGCTGACCGATGCGCGAAAGCCCCCGCAGCCGCGTGCCAGCCTTGCCATGAACGAGGCAGCCGCCACGACAGAGGGTTCCTCGACCGCCATTGGCACAAGGTAATCCTTGTCATTCACGGTGAAGTTCAGGGCCACGCCCAAGGGCAGTTCAAACCGCCCGACGACATTTTCGATCATGCCATCGGCAACCTGCAGAGGCAACGCGCGGTCCAGCGCGTCCTGGCCCAGAGTTGCGCGCCGCTCGTCTGGCGATAACTTCCGAAATCCGTCTATTCTGCTAGTCATTTGCCCCTGCCATGTGCCGCGCTGCGATATAGCCAAAGGTCACCGCCGGCCCCAAAGTGATCCCGCCGCCGGGATAGTTTCCGCCCATGATGCTAGCCGCGTCATTGCCTGCCGCATAAAGCCCGCCCAAGGGTCGCCCATCTGCGCCCAGAACCTGCGCATTCTCATCGCATTTCAGCCCCGCAAAGGTGCCCAGATCACCCAGCACCAGCTTTACTGCATAAAAAGGTGCTTTTTCTATTGGGGCAACGCAGGGGTTGGGCTGGTGTTCCGGGTCGCCCAGCGATCGGTTGTAAGACGTTTCTCCGCGTCCGAATTCGGGGTCCTGACCTTGCTGTGCGGGACCGTTAAAAGCCTCAATGGTTTTGGCCAGCGTGGCAGGGTCGGCCCCGATCTGCTGCGCCAGCGCCTCGGGCGTGGCACCGCGAAACAGGTATCCCTGGCGGATCATATGCTTGTAGGGCACCGGGGCAGGTTTGACGAAGCCCAGCCCATATTTGCGTAACACCCTGTGATCACAGATGAAAAAGGCGCACAACTCGCCGCCTTCCTGTGCGTTGCGGCGCATAAGTGACTGGCCGAAATCGTGGTAGCTGTCCGCTTCGTTGCAGAACCGGCGGCCCGAGCGGGTGACGGCAATCACGCCCGGTTTGGAGCGGTCGACAAAATGCGGGAATGTGCCTTGGGTGCCATCGCGGTTCAGGGGCCGTGATACGGGCACCCAGGCGGCGGCATTGGGCAGCGCGTCTTCGACGCCTGCGCCCACTTGCTCCCCCAGTCGCAGCCCGTCGCCCGTGTTGCCCGGCGGCGCAGGAGAGGCATGGGCATGACCCGCAGCGACCTGCGGGAACAGGGCTGCACGCCGCTCTGGATCTTGCGGGAAACCGCCAGCGGCCAACACCACACCTTTGGCGGCGCGTATCTCGACCGTGCCGTGAACCGCATGCACCACCGCACCGGTCACCCGGCCCGAGGCATCCTGCACCAGCGTGCGCACCGGCGCGCGGGTCCAGATCGACACATCCTTGTCAAAGCATGATTTGGCCAGCCGAGCCACCAGCGCATTGCCATTCATCAACCGCATGGGCCGTCCGTGAAATAACCGGTCACGCAGATATTTGGCGAACAGAACTGCGACATATCCCGCCGACACAGGCGAGCGCATGACGTTGAAGAAATGCAGGAGTTCCTTGCCCGTTCCGATCATCATGCCCAGAAAGGTGATCTCTTTCAGCGGCGGGCGGAGGCGTTTGATTTCCTTGCCCAGCTTGCGCCCGTCAAACGGGCGGGCCACGATAGACCGCCCGCCATCCATGCCGCCGGGTGCCTTGGGGTGGTAATCGGCAAAAGTCGGCCCCAGGTCGAATTGCAACGCGGTCTGGCTTTCGAAGAAATCCACCGCTTTCGGGCCCGTCTCAAGAAAGGCGGCAACGCGGGTGTTGTCGAAATGCGCCCCGGCCTCATGCTGCAGATAGGTTGTCGCGGCCTCAACGCTATCCTTAACCCCGGCGCGTTTTGCAGGGGCGTTTCCGGGGATCCACATCCAGCCCCCCGACCGCGCCGTCGTGCCGCCAAAGACGGGTTCTTTTTCGACCACCAGCACCTTTAGCCCGCGATGTGCTGCACTAACCGCACTGGCCAGCCCGCCTGCGCCAGAACCGACCACCAAAACATCGCATTCATAAATCTCAGGCTGCAAGATATCCTCCATCCACAGGCAAAAGTGCCCCGGTGACATAGCTGGCCGCGCCAGAGGCCAGAAACACCACCGGCCCCGCCAGTTCTGTTGGCTGGCCGACGCGGCCCATGGGCGTATGGGCCAGAAACCGGCCAATCGCGTTAGGGTTGTCCCGGGTTACCGCCGTCATCGGTGTCTCGATCACACCGGGCAACAGCGCATTTACACGCACGTCAAGCGGGGCCAGATCATGGGCCAATGCACGGGTATATTGTGCCAGCGCCCCCTTTGAGGCGGCATAAGCGGTCAGCCCCGGTCCGGCCGTGACCGACATGATGGAACCGATATTGATGATGCTGCCCTTTGTTGCCTTGAGCTGCGGCAAAAACGCCTCTGTCATCAGGCGCGCGCCGGTCAGGTTCACGGCAAAGATCCTGTCCCAGTTCTCGGCATAGTCGTCAGCATCCGGGGTGCTGCGGGCGATCACACCAGCATTGTTGACCAGGATAGACACCTGACCCAGCCGGTCGGAAACGTCCCTTGCGAAACCGGCAACCGCTGCAGCGTCGGTCACATCGCATTGCGCCGCATATCCCGGCTGCGGCAATTCGGCGGCCAGATCGCTGACGCCGTCAGCCTTCAGATCGCATAGACCCAGCGTCGCCCCGGCCTGGGCCAAGCCGCGCGCAATCGCTGTCCCGCTGCCCTGTCCGGCCCCGGTCACCACCGCCACGCGACCGCTTAAATCAAACATCCCCAAATCCCCTATCAGCTTTGTTAAATTTGCTGATTGCTAAGTTATTATCCTATGGCTAACGTGAATACAGGCGCAAGAGAAGAGATGCGCCAATAAAACCGGCCACCCATTGAGCCGGAAGGGAGGATATATGAAACGCATTCTTACTGCTGCGACCGTCACCGCAGCGGCCCTGACAGCGCCCGCGCAAGCGGACACTTATGATCTGCAAAGCACATTCCCGCTGGCGATCCCATCAATCGGGCCCAGCCCTGGGCTTTGGGCCGACAAGGTCCGGCTGATGACCGGCGGCGAGGTGGACATCACCGTGCATGGCGCGGGTGATTTTGTACCCGGTTTCGAGGTTTTCGGGGCCGTCAGTTCCGGTGCATTGCCCATGGGCTTTGACTGGATCGGATACTGGTCAGGCACGATCCCGGTGGCCAATCTTGTGGGCGCGATGCCTTTTGGCCCCCCGCCGGAGGTCTTCCTTGGCTGGATGTTCGAAGGTGGTGGGCTGGAGATCATTCAGAAGGCCTATGACGAACACAACGTCAAGATCATCCCCTGTCATCTGGTTCTGCCTGAAGCGGGTGGCTGGTATCATGACGAAATCAACAGCGTCGAGGATCTGAAAGGCAAGAATATCCGCATTGCAGGGCTTGGCGGCAAGACGCTGGCCAAACTGGGCGCGAACCCCCAGATCGTGCCTGCAGGTGAGATTTACGTGGCGCTGGAAACCGGGCGGCTGGATGCGGCGGAATTCTCGGTGCCGCAGATCGACGTCAATCTGGGCTTTCACAAGATCGTCAAGAACTACTATTTCCCCGGCTGGCATCAGCCCGCGAGCTGGGATTCGATCATCATCAACATGGATGTCTGGAACGGGTTCTCTGAACAGAACCAGACCATCATGATCGAGGCGTGCAAAGCCAATATCACCGAAAACCTGATTGACCAGATCCACAATCAGGCCGATCCGATCGCCAAGATGGAGGCCGAAGGGGCGACCGTGCGCCGCTTCCCTGATGATGTGCTTGCGGCCCTGAAAGCTGCCTCAATCGAGGTGATGGAGGAGGAAGCAGCCAACGATCCCTACTTCAAGGAAGCGTATGAGTCGTTGACCGCCTATATCGCTGCCCAAGGGCGGTGGAGCGCGCTTCAGCAGCTTGATCGCTGAACAGAGTCGGCCGGGCGATGCGATGGATCCTTGATCTTTGTGCCTTGCCCGGCCGCTGGGTTGGCTGGCTGATCCTGCCCCTGATCGCCAGCGTCTGTGCGGCGCTTTATGCAGCACAAGTCGGCTTTAACGCCTTTTGGGACTGGGATGGCCGTGTGTTCCTGCTGGGCGACGGGATCACCGCAAACTCTATGATGGACCTGCAATGGTACCTGTTTGCGGTGATCTCGCTTTTTGGTGGGGTGTTGGCGTTCCGCGATAATGGGCATGTTTCGGTTGATTTTCTGTCCTCCCGCTTCCCACCGAAGATGCGCACAGCCGTCCAGATCCTGGGTGATCTGCTTTTCCTGCTGCCATTTTGCGCCATCATGTGCTGGTACGGGACCAAGTTCGCGATAACGGCGTTCAATGCGGGCGAAGGCTCCAGCTATGGCGGGTTGATGGATCGCTGGGTGATTAAGGCCTGCCTGCCGCTGGCGTTCGGCTTGTTGGGGGTGTCGGCACTGGCGCGCGTTGGGTTGGGGATTAAGAAGCTGATCCGGAATGATTGAAACGCTGACCTCCTGGCCTGTTCTGATGCTGCTGGCGCTGCTGGCGGGGATTTTTTCGGGCTACCCGGTGGCCTTTGTGCTGGCCGGTGTCGGAATACTTACGGCGTTGATGGCCGATGTACCGCTGCTGTTCCTGTCCATTGGCGTGCAGCGCATGTATTCGGGTGTACTGACCAACTGGTTGCTGATCGCGATCCCGCTGTTTGTCTTTATGGGCCTGATGCTGGAACGATCCGGCATTGCAGAACGCCTGTTGCGGGCGTTGGCGGCGTTGTTCCGGTCCTTGCCCGGAGGCTATGCCTTTGCCGTTGCGTTTCTGGGCGTGATCATGGCGGCTTCGACCGGGATTATTGGGGCATCGGTCGTGCTGATCGGGATGATGGCGCTGCCTGCCATGCGCCAGAACGGCTATGATATGCGGATCGGGGCAGGGCTGATCGCTGCCAGCGGTACGCTGGGCATTCTGATCCCGCCGTCGGTGATGCTGATCATTCTTGGCGACCAGCTGAACGTTTCGGTTGGCGATCTGTTCCTTGGGGCCATGCTGCCCGGCCTGTTGCTGGCCGGGCTATATGCTGCTTATCTGACGGTGGTTGCCATAATTTCGCCCGACCGCATGCCCCCAGCACGCAGCCTGCCGCCGATGCCGATGGCACAGGTTGTTCTGATGCTGATTAAGGACCTGATCCTGCCGATCCTGCTGATCCTGTCGGTGCTGGGCACGATCATTGCCGGTATCGCCACCCCGACCGAATCTGCGGCCATCGGGGCCGCCGGGGCAATGTTTATCGCCCTTATCTCACGCAGCCTGGACTGGCGCACACTGGCCGAAGCGCTGACCGAGACGACCCGCACAACCGCGATGATCGTCTTCGTCATGATTGGTGCCTCAATTTTTTCGCTGATCTTTCGCAAACTGGGCGGCGACAAGATGATTGTCGAGATGTTTGCCTTTGATAACGCCAGCCCCATGATCGCGATCCTGATGATCATGGGCTTCGTGTTTCTGTTGGGCTTTTTCCTTGAATGGGTCGAGATCACACTGGTCGTCGTACCCATTGTCGCCCCCGTCATCACTGGGCTTGATCTGGGCCTTGGCAAAGAGGCGGTGTTGATCTGGTTCGCCGTCGCGCTGGCGGTGAACCTGCAAACATCGTTTCTGACACCGCCCTTCGGCTATGCGCTGTTTTATCTGCGTGGCATTGCAGAGGATCTGCCGATCAGCACAATCTATCGCGGTGTGGTGCCGTTTGTGCTGCTTCAGCTTATCGGCCTTGGGCTGATACTGGCCTTTCCCGATCTGGTTCTTTGGTTGCCGGGAATAAGTGATTAGGTGCTCATGAATATATACGGTTTATGTGGTAGAAAATCCGCTCCTTACTTACATAGAATCCGATTAATTATTTCGCCTAAATTCACATCGGTTCCAAATAGTTTTCCGCTTTCGCCCGCTTGCTGACCTCAGGTTTCGCTTTCCCTGCCAGAAAGCCCGGGCTAGGTTTGCGGAAATCTACGACAGGGGGCGCCCGGAATGAGCTATGAGACGATCCTTTACAAAGTCAGCGACAGGGTTGCGACCATCACGCTGAACCGGCCCGAAGTGATGAACGGGCTGAACTCTCAGATGCGGATGGATATTCTGCATGCGGTCAAACATGCGCCCGAGGATGGCGCGCGGGTGATTGTCCTGACCGGGGCGGGCAAGGGGTTTTGCTCGGGCCAGGATCTGGGGGATCGCACGACCTCAGCCGATATCGACATGGAACGCACCCTGCGCGAGGAGTACGAGCCGCTGTTGCGTGCGATCTATGATTGTCCGATCCCGACCATCTCGGCCGTGAACGGGCCAGCGGCGGGGGCTGGGGCAAATATTGCGCTGGCTGCAGATGTGGTGATCGCGGCCAAGTCGGCCTTTTTCGTGCAGGCCTTTGCCCGCATTGGCCTGATCCCGGATGCTGGCGGCACCTATTGGCTGCCGCGCCAGATGGGCTTTGCCAAGGCGATGGGTACTGCGATGTTTGCCGACCGGATCACTGCGGATCAGGCCGACCAATGGGGCATGATCTGGGAGGCGGTTCCCGATGACAGCTTTGCTGCCACGATCCAGGAACGCGCCCAGCATCTGGCCAATGGGCCTACCGCAGCCTACGGGTTGCTGAAACAGGCGCTGCGTGGCTCTTACGATAACACGCTGGACGAACAACTGACGCTTGAGGCGCAGTTGCAGGGACAGGCGGGCAAGACGCGCGACTTTACCGAAGGTGTGATGGCCTTTCTGGAAAAACGTCCGGCGCGGTACGAGGGACGTTGAAAGCCGCACTTTTTGAATTCTGGTGGTTCGGGCTGAAACAGGCCTGGGCCTGCCTGTTTGGCGGGCTGATGCTGGCGCTGATCCTGGCAACATGGGCGTTCTACCCCGCAGAAGCGGCGCTTCACCGCTATGATTTCCTGTTCCTGATGGCCGTTGTGATCCAGATCGGCATGATCCTGGGGCGGCTGGAAACCTGGGACGAGGTCAAGGTTATCGCGATTTTCCACATCGTTGGCACGGCGATGGAGGTTTTCAAAACGGCCGCAGGCAGCTGGATCTATCCAGAAGAGGCGCTGTTTCGCATAGGTGGCGTGCCGTTATTCTCGGGCTTTATGTATGCCGCTGTCGGCTCTTATCTGGCGCGGGTCTGGCGTATCTTTGACTTTCGCTTCACCCGCTATCCGCCGTTTTGGGCCACAGTGTTGGTTAGCGTGGCCTCTTACCTCAATTTCTTCACCCATCATTATACGGTGGACCTGCGCTATGTGCTGATTGCCGCAACCCTTATCCTCTATGGACCTTGCTGGGTGCACTACCGACCAAAGGCGATGCGGCTGAAGATGCCGCTGGCGCTGGGCTTTTTTCTGGTCTCGATCTTTATCTGGTTTGCCGAGAATATCGGCACCTTTGGTGGCGCCTGGATTTATCCCGAACAGGCCGGGGGCTGGCAGTTGGTCAGCTGGTCCAAGCTGGGATCTTGGTATCTGCTGATGATCCTGAGCTTTGTCTTGGTCACCCTTGTGCAAAAGCCCCAGCCTGAACCTCGGGCTTGACCGAAGGGGCAGGGCGGGGAACAAAACCATCATGAGCTTTGCCGATCAGATCACCGCCGCGCCGATCCCTTTCGATGCCGATATCGCGGCAGAGATCAAAAGCAACTTTTCCGACCTGTCAGGACCGATGCGGGATCTGGTCGTGGGAACCGCTGCCAGCAGCCGCTTTCTCTGTGGTGTGATCCGGAAAGAGGCCGACTGGCTGCGCGATCTGGCTGCGGGCGATGTGGACGAGGTTCTGGCCCGCACGCTTGTGATCGAGGGCAACGGGTTTGATGCCCTCAGCACCGCCTTGCGCCGGGCCAAGCAGCGTGCCGCACTTTTGATCGGGCTGGCCGATCTGGGCGGCGTCTGGTCGCTGGATCAGGTCACCGGGGCGCTGACCGCGCTGGCGGACGCATCGGTGCAGACGGCTTTGTCATATTTGGTCAACGCCGAACAGGCGCGCGGCAAACTGCCCGAGACCGACCGCCCCGATGGCGGTCTGTTCGCCATCGCCATGGGCAAGATGGGCGCGGGGGAGCTGAACTATTCCTCCGATATTGACCTGATCCTGCTCTTCGACGAAAGCTTATATCCCGGCGAGGATTACCCGGATATTCGCAAAAGCTTCGTGCGCATCACCCAGCGGATGGTGAAGCTTTTGTCGGACAACACCGCCGATGGCTACGTGTTCCGCACCGATCTGCGCCTGCGCCCTGATCCGTCGGTTACACCGGTATGCATCGGAATGGGCGCAGCAGAGCGGTATTACGAAACCCAAGGCCGCACATGGGAACGCGCGGCGATGATCAAGGCGCGGATTGCCGCCGGGGATCAGCAGGCGGGGGAGGCGTTTCTTGAGGCCCTGACGCCATTTGTCTGGCGCAAGAATCTGGATTTTGCCGCTCTGCAGGACGCTCATGACATGCGCCTGCGCATTCGCAAGCACAAAGGTCTGGGCGGTCCGCTGACCTTGCCCGGGCATGACGTCAAACTGGGACGCGGCGGCATTCGCGAGATTGAATTTCTGGCTCAGACCCAGCAGTTGATCCATGGTGGCCGCGACCCGGGGCTGCGCGACCGGCGGACGCTGGTCACGCTTGCCGATCTGGCGGACCGGGGATGGCTGCCCGCAGAGATGCGCGATGCGCTGTCTGCGGCTTATGTCGAGCACCGCACGCTGGAACACCGGCTGCAGATGATTGATGACGCGCAGACCCAGACCTATCCGACTGAAGAACCGGCGCGCCGCCGGGTCGCGGCGCTGTGTGGTCGATCCGACTTTGCCGCCTTCGAGGCAGAACTGACTGAGCGGTTCGCCGCGGTCCATACGATGACCGAAGCGTTCTTCGTGCCGCAGCAGACGCAGGAGGAAGACGATCCGTGGTGCGGGTTCGATGATCCCGAGGCGGCCCGGGACACCGCCGCCGCCTGGAATACGATTCCGGCCCTGCGCAGCGCCCGCGCCGAAGAAATCTTCGCCCGGCTGGAACCGATGCTGGCCCCCCGACTGGCCGACGCCCCCCGCCCGATGGAGGCGCTGGCGCAATTCGATGTTTTCTTGCGCGGTCTGCCTGCCGGTGTGCAGCTTTTCTCGCTGTTTGAGGCCAATCCCAAACTGATGGATCTGCTGGTGGAAATCTGCGCCACCGCGCCGCGTCTGGCTGAATATCTTGGGCGCAATGCCCGGGTTTTCGATGCGGTGCTGGATCCGGGTTTCTTTGAACCCACCCCGGACGCGGCTGCGCTGGGCGCGGCCCTGTCGCTGCAACTGGCCGACAGTACGGATTACGAAACTGTGCTGGATGCCGCGCGCCGCTGGCAAAAGGAACGCCGCTTTCAGATCGGTGTGCAATTGTTGCGCCGCCTGATCAACCCCTATGAAGCAGGTGTCGCCTATTCCGCCCTGGCCGAGGCCACGCTGTTCGCCCTGTTGCCCCATGTGACCAGAGAACATGCCAGACGCTACGGAAACGCACCGGGGCAGGGGGCCGCGGTGGTTGCGATGGGAAAGCTTGGCTCGCGCGAGATGACGGCGACCTCGGATCTGGATCTGATCGTGATTTATGACGCGCCGCTTGATGCGATCTCGGACGGGCCCCGGGGGCTGATGGCGGGGCCATATTATGCGAAGCTGACGCAGGCGCTGATCTCGGCCCTGACGGCGCAGACGGCAGAGGGCACGCTTTACCCTGTCGATATGCGCCTGCGCCCCTCGGGCCGGCAGGGACCGGTGGCGACGGGGCTGACCGCGTTCCGAACCTACCAGAAAGAGGAAGCCTGGACGTGGGAACATCTGGCATTGACCCGGGCCCGGCCTTTGGCGGGGCCTGCCCACCTGATGGCGCAAATCAGGGAGGCGATTGATACAGTGCTGGCGGAACCGCAAGACACACAAAAGGTCATCCATGACACTGGCGACATGCGCCGCCGCCTGTTCGAGGCCAACAGCAAGGCCGCCGATAACCCGTGGGAGGTCAAGCTGGGTCCGGGCCGGATGCTCGATATCGAATTGCTTCTGCAAGCCGGAGCGCTGTTATCTGGCGGTATGTCACAAAGCCCACGGGATATGGCCGCTGCTTTGGCCAAAAGCAGCTGGCTTGACGCGTCTGACGCGGGGGGGCTGAGCGCCGCCCTTGAACTCTATACCGCCGTTCAGCAGATTGCGCGGCTCTGTCTCGGCGGCAGGATCGAGGCGGGCCGCACCGGGCGCGGTCTATGGCAGCTTTTGTGCCACGCCACGGATCACCCCAGTGCCGAGGCCTTGCAAGCGGCACTTGCCGATGCCGCCGCGCGCGCCGGTGACATCATAACCCGGCGTATTGGTGCCGCCTGATATGCTTGCACCCGCCCATCTGACCAGTCTATGCAGGCGAAATGTCGAAGCAAGCCACAAGAACACGGCCCCATGTCGCAAGGTGATATCCCCGAAGATCCCCGCGGTCTGATCCGCGAGGCCTATTCCATGGACGGAATAAGCGCCAAGGATTGCCGCACAGTCTTTTTTGACTGGGCCATCGGCGCGCCTGACATGGCTGATCCCATCGCCTCAATCCGTGCCCTACATAATCACTACGCCCCAAGATTTCCCGACCACCCCATGACCGAAGTTCTGCAAGAGGGGCTGGTCGTGCGACCCGCCAGAAGACGGCGGCGATCCGACTGAGGTGCGGTAGGGCATCTAACAGCCGAGCAGGCGTGATTTACTTCTTTACCCGACGCGTGGATCGGTTTTGAACTGGTTCTAGTAGAAGGAGACGACGATGTCAGATGTGCGTTGGCAGGATTGGCAGGGGCAGGGTCTGGAGCATTGCGTGTGCCGCAGCAGCAATAGCGGCCTGACGCTGGAAGGCGTCGTCGCCGGCACACGCCACGGGCATTATGGCGGCCGGTATTTTGTGCGGACGGATGACGCCTTCAGAACCCGTGAGGTAAAGGTCAGCTACCTTGATGGCCCGGACTTGCATCTTGAAGTGGATACCAGTGGGCATTGGCGCGACGCCATCCGGGACACGGCGCTGCCTGATCTGGATGGCTGCTTTGATGTGGATATCGGCATGACACCAGCCACCAACACCCTGCCGATAAAGCGGCTTAAGCTTGCCCTTGGCGAAAGCCATGACATTGCCGTCGCCTATGTTCCGCTGCCCGATCAGATCAACGGGCACTTCTTACCGCAGAGGGCAGAACAACGGTACACCTGTCTGCAGCCGGGCCGCCTGTATCGGTATGACGGACTGTTTCGCAAGTTCACAGCGGAGCTGGAAATTGATGAGGCTGGGCTTGTGATCGACTATCCGGAGACCTTTCGCCGGGTGGGATAAGAAGCGCTTAGAGGGGAAGAAGCCTCTCTAAGGCATGTTTCTGTGGTGCGAGTGTCGCGCCTTTTTGTCGCGTTGTTGCAGACGGGCCCCTGATATCACCGCGTTTCGCGAAAACCGCAATCTTCGGCCCTTCGCGAAACGCTGCCTTGGATCAGAACGGAATTTCGTCGTCCAGATCGCTGTTGCCACCTGCAGGCGGTGCGCCGCGGTCGTCATAGCCGCCGCCGCCGCTCCCGCCACCGCCGCTGTAGCCACCCGAACCGCCGCCATAGCCGCCGCCACCATTCCCGCCGCCTTCGCCTGCGCGATCAAGGAAGGTCATCTCGCCGGAATAGGGGCGCAGGACAACCTCGGTTGAATAGCGGTCCTGGCCGGACTGGTCCTGCCATTTGCGGGTTTCCAGTTTGCCCTCAAGATACACTTTGGAGCCTTTGCGCAGATATTGCTGCGCCAGATCGGCCAGACGTTCATTGAAGATCGCCACTTGATGCCATTCGGTCCGCTCGCGGTTCTCACCCGAATTGCGGTCTCGCCAGCGTTCCGAGGTCGCCACACGCAGATTGCAGACCTTGCCGCCGTTCTGAAAGGTCCGGACCTCGGGGTCGGCCCCCAGATTTCCGATCAGCATTACCTTGTTCAAACTTCCTGCCATTGCGTGCCTCTTGCTGCAAAATCCGAATCCTCGCGCGACATTAACCAACTTCCAAGCCGCAGACCATGCCGGAACAGCGGTCCGGGTTCAGACCAACCCTGTCGCGCAAAGGTGACAAGAGGCCTAAAATATTAAGAAAACTTTAGTGAACAGTTGACTGGTGACTTTCTGCAACCAGTCGGCTAAAAACGCGCAGGCCCGCCGATCCAGCCTCGGCGGTTGCGTAAATGGTTGACCTGATAGGGGGGAAAGCATGGTCAAGCGTGTGGTTTTGGGATTGGCATTGCTGTTTTGCTTTGCAGGTGGTGCGTCTTCACAAATCATTTTCTCCAATTCGTCCAGCTTGCCGTCGCAGGACCGCGATCTGATCCGCAAGCCCGTTCCTGGTGCAAAGGTTGGAACGCCCCGCACCCCAAGGCTGCAGCGTGAAGAAGAGGCGAAGACCAATCCGAACGGTGTTAAGCTGGATGTGTATAATCCGGGTGTCTATGCCTCGACCAAACATCCCGCCAGCCCTTATACGGTTCACGCCCGTGCCGCTGCGGTGCGGCATGGCATACCGGTAAATCTGTTCATGGCGCTGGTCACACAGGAAAGTAACTGGCAGCCAAAGGCACAGTCCCACAAAGGGGCAATCGGTTTGGCACAACTGATGCCATTTACCGCCCGTGCATTGGGCGTTGATCCGCATGATCCCAAACAGAACCTTGATGGCGGGGCTCGCTATCTGGCGATGCAATACCGCGAATTCCGAAGCTGGCGCCTGGCCCTTGCTGCCTACAACGCCGGACCAGCGGCGGTGCGGCGCTATAATGGGGTGCCTCCTTACAAAGAAACGCAGAACTACGTTCGGAAGATTTACGGTCAGTAGGCAGTCTGGTAGCGGAAACCGGAAAGGCTGGGTTGCAAACTCAGGGCATCTGATCGTCTAGCGCCATAGGACAATCGCCGACGATCACGGCACGACTTGAACCGTCCCCACGACCTAGACGAAATTTGCCGAAACATCGCGGGCCGGGACGCATTAACCTTGCCAATGATCACGTTTTGTTCCAAATCTATGAATTGGGAATCACCGGTCGGTGCACTAGGTTGCCGCAAAACGCGTTGGGGCGGGTATGGCAGAGCTGAAGAATATCGAAATTCGCGGCGCGCGGGAGCATAACCTGAAAGGGTTTGATGTGGATATCCCGCGTGACAAGCTGGTGGTGATCACCGGCTTGTCCGGTTCGGGCAAATCCAGCCTGGCATTTGACACGATCTATGCCGAAGGGCAGCGGCGCTATGTCGAAAGCCTGTCGGCCTATGCCCGCCAGTTCCTGAACATGATGCAGAAACCGGATGTGGACCACATCGCGGGTCTTAGCCCCGCGATCTCGATAGAGCAGAAAACCACGTCAAAAAACCCGCGCTCGACCGTTGGTACGGTGACGGAGATTTACGATTATCTCCGGCTGCTCTTTGCCCGGGTCGGCACCCCCTACAGCCCCGCGACCGGCCTGCCGATTGAGGCGCAACAGGTCTCGGACATGGTGGACCGCGTGATGAAGATGGAGGAGGGGATCCGCGCCTATCTGCTGGCCCCCATCGTGCGCGACCGCAAGGGCGAATACCGCAAGGAATTTGCGGAATTGCAAAAGCAGGGCTTCCAGCGCGTTAAGGTGAATGGGGAGTTTTACGACCTGACCGAGCCGCCGACCCTCGACAAAAAGTACCGCCACAATATCGACGTTGTGGTGGACCGGGTGGTGGTCAAGGCTGATATGGAAACCCGGCTGGCCGACAGTTTCCGCACCGCCCTTGATCTGGCAGATGGCATTGCCGTTCTGGAAACCGTCCCGAAAGAGGGTGATCCAGAGCGGATCACCTTTTCCGAGAATTTCGCCTGTCCCGTCTCGGGCTTTACCATTCCCGAGATTGAGCCGCGCCTGTTCTCTTTCAACGCACCATTTGGGGCCTGTCCGGCCTGCGACGGGCTGGGGCAGGAGTTGTTCTTTGATGAACGCCTGATCGTCCCGGATGAGAATATCAAACTGGTGGATGGGGCGATTGCGTCCTGGGGCAAGACCAAAACCCCGTATTTCCGCCAGACGATCGAGGCGATTGCCAAGCATTACGGCTTCAAGGCCTCGGCCCGCTGGAAAGATCTGACACCCGATGTGCAAAAGGTTTTTCTACACGGTTCGGGCAAGGCAGAGATCAAGTTCCGCTATGATGATAGCGGCCGCGTCTACGAGATCACCCGCCCGTTTGAGGGCGTGATCCCGACCATGGAGCGCCGCTTTCGCGAAACCGACAGCAATTGGGTGCGCGAAGAGTCAGAGAAATACCAGAACAACCGCCCCTGCGCGGCCTGCGGCGGTTATCGGCTGCGGCCCGAAGCATTGGCGGTCAAGATCGACAGCAAACATGCGGGCCAGGCGGTCGAGAGGTCGATCAAAGAGGCACTGGCCTGGATTGAGGGCGTGCCTGCAACGCTGAATGACCAGAAAAACGCCATAGCTCATGCCATCCTGAAAGAAATCAGGGAACGTCTTGGCTTTCTGATCAATGTCGGTCTGGATTACCTGACGCTCAGCCGGTCCTCGGGCACGTTGTCTGGTGGGGAAAGCCAGCGCATTCGGCTGGCCAGCCAGATCGGCTCGGGCCTGACCGGGGTGCTTTATGTGCTGGACGAACCCTCTATCGGGCTTCACCAGCGTGACAATGACCGGCTGCTAACCACGCTGAAAAACCTGCGCGATCAGGGCAACACGGTGATCGTTGTCGAACATGACGAAGAGGCGGTGCGCGAGGCGGATTATGTTCTGGATATCGGCCCCGGCGCTGGTGTGCATGGCGGCGAGATTGTTGCAAAGGGCACGCCAAAGCAGATCGCCAAGGCCAAAGGGTCCATCACCGGTGAATATCTGTCGGGCAAACGCTCCATCCCGGTTCCGGCCAAGCGGCGCAAGGGCAATGGCAAGAAACTTGTGATCGAGGGCGCCACTGGCAACAATTTGCAGGATGTCACCGCAGAATTCCCGCTGGGCCAGTTTGTCTGTGTCACCGGCGTATCGGGGGGCGGCAAATCGACCCTGACCATCGAAACCCTGTTCAAAACAGCCTCCATGCGGCTGAACGGCGCGCAGCAGG
This sequence comes from Halovulum sp. GXIMD14793, assembly GCF_054457435.1. Lineage (NCBI taxonomy): Bacteria > Pseudomonadati > Pseudomonadota > Alphaproteobacteria > Rhodobacterales > Paracoccaceae > Halovulum > Halovulum sp. GXIMD14793. The sequence continues at coordinate 47,705 of NZ_JBTLNE010000005.1, forward strand.
TGCCTGCGCCCTGCCGCACCATCAAAGGGCTGGAACATCTGGACAAGGTCATCGATATCGACCAGCGCCCCATTGGCCGCACGCCCCGATCCAACCCGGCCACATATACCGGGGCCTTCACCCCGATCCGGGACTGGTTCGCCGGTCTGCCCGAAGCCAAGGCGCGCGGTTACAAGCCCGGGCGCTTTAGCTTTAACGTCAAAGGCGGCCGGTGCGAGGCGTGCCAGGGCGATGGCGTCATCAAGATCGAGATGCACTTTCTGCCCGATGTCTATGTCACCTGCGAAAGCTGCGGCGGCCAGCGCTATAACCGCGAAACGCTTGAGGTGAAGTTCAAGGGCAAGAGCATCTCGGACGTGCTGGATATGACGGTAGAGGATGCCGAGGAATTCTTTAAGGCGGTGCCGTCAATCCGCGAGAAAATGACCGCGCTCATGCGGGTTGGCCTGAGCTATATCAAGGTTGGCCAGCAGGCGACCACCCTTTCAGGAGGGGAGGCGCAGCGCGTCAAGCTGTCCAAGGAATTGTCCAAACGTGCCACCGGCCGGACCCTGTATATCCTGGATGAACCCACCACCGGCTTGCATTTTGAGGATGTGCGCAAGTTGTTGGAAGTGCTGCATGAATTGGTCGATCAGGGCAATTCGGTTGTGGTGATCGAGCATAATCTCGACGTGATCAAGACCGCCGATCACATCATAGATATCGGCCCCGAGGGCGGCGATGGCGGCGGGCAGATTGTTGCCGCCGGCACGCCCGAAGAGATCTGCAAAGTCAAAGCCAGCCACACGGGCCGCTATCTGGCCCCGCTTTTGTCGGTCAAAAGCTCCGCTGCCTGATCTTTTCGATCTGTTAACATCTTGGGCGCAAACTGGATCCCGGTGGTGCAAAAGCGGGGCGCGACCGGGATGTATATTCAGATATGTGCACGGGCACATGATCTGTCCGCGAGATGACCGCGGAAATGTCCTGATCGCGCCTCATTCCCGCCCCAGATGGTTAGCATTCATTAACCAAGTCGGGGCGCAAAATTTTGGGATGTGGTGAAATGGACAAAGTTGCTGCGTTAGGATTTGTATTGTGTGCGGTGGTTGCGACATTCGTCAGCATGCACAAGGAAGAGATTGAGAAGGGTGAGTTTGAACAGGTCGTTGCGTCCTACATTGACGGCTGACCTGACCCTTTCACGGGTTGGAGAAAACACGTGTTCCAAGGCCATGCCGGTGTATCAGGCATGGCCTTTTGCTTTTTATAGCGTCTCGCGAAATACCTTAGACATCACGCACCATCTAACGCGTTGAAATCTATGATTTCAGGCAGCGTTAGATGAGTAAGGCTTTTCGCATGACGCTTTAAGCTCTAAAGCGTTTCGAGTTTACCTTGAGACATCACATAAAATCGAAACGCGTACACCATATAGGCTTATCACTGCGTTTCAGGATAATCTTTTGTCTCAGGTTTATCCCGAAACGCTTTAGCGTCCGCCCGCGACATCAATATGCGCCCCGGTGATATAAGACGCCGCATCGCTGCACAGCCATAGAATTGTGTCGGCTACCTCATCAGCGGTACCCGCCCGGGCCATAGGGACGGCCTGACCCAGCCGCTGCGCCCGATCCGGCTGACCGCCGCTTGCATGGATATCGGTTTTGATCAGCCCGGGCCGCACCGCGTTCACCCGGATATTTGGGGCCAATTCCTTCGACAACCCCAGCGTCAGCGTATCAATCGCGCCCTTGCTGGCAGCGTAATCGACGTATTCAAACGGCGAGCCAAGCCGCGCCGCCGCCGAAGACAGCGTCACTATAGAGGCGGTTGCCTCAGGCGTCCCGCTAAGGTGGCGGGCAGCTTCGCGCGCAAATAGCAAAGCCCCCAGCACATTGGTGTTTAACACCGTTTGCAGTCGCTCCAACGGCATGTCAGCCAGCGGCAGTGATGGCGCGACGATCCCTGCATTGACCACCACCGCCTGCAGGCTGCCGAAAGCTTGCAGCGTATCATCGAAATTGCGGATGACGTCCTGCTCTGACGTCACATCGCCCTGCAGTGCAAGGGCGCGCGCGCCCATGGCCTCAATTTCCTGCACGGTCTGATCCGCCATCTGCCGGTTCGAAGCATAGGTCAGCGCCACCTGCCAGCCTTGCCTTGCCGCGGCCAGCGCCGTTGCGCGCCCGATCCCGCGCGAGCCGCCGCTGATCAGCAGTGTCTTAGGTGATGGTGCCATTCCCGATCAGCCCCGCGATTGGCCGCGCCGCAGCGGCAGGATGGCAGAGAAATCCTTGCCGTTTCCGCCGTCGTCGACAAACGCCTGATAAAGGTCCGTGGCTTTTTGGCCCATTGGGGTTGCGGCATCTGCCGCCTCGGCTGCCTGTTGGCTAAGCTTGAGGTCCTTTAGCATCAGTTCTGCTGCAAAACCGGGCGTATAGCCGTTATCCGCAGGGCTTTGCGGCCCGACGCCCGGCACCGGGCAATAACTATTCACCGACCAGCAGGACCCGGACGAGGTCGAAACAACATCATAAAGCCGCCCCGCATCCAGCCCCAGCTTATCGGCCAGGGCAAAGGCCTCGCACACGCCCAGCATCGAGATGCCAAGGATCATGTTGTTACAGATCTTGGCGGCCTGACCGGCCCCCGCCGCCCCGCAATGCACCGCTTTCTGGCCCATGATCTCAAACAGGGGATTGGCCGCGGCAAAAGCGTCATCACTGCCCCCCGCCATGAAGGTCAGGGTTCCCGCCTGCGCCCCGCCAATCCCGCCAGAGACCGGCGCGTCAACCGCCAGCAGTCCCGCCTCATTGGCCAGCGCGGCAGCTGCCCGAGCACTTTCGACATCCACGGTCGAGCAATCAATGAAAACCGCACCATTGCGCATCGCAGGCACAACCTCAGCGGCAACGCTGCGCAGGATATCGCCATTCGGCAGCATGGTGATCACGGCGTCCTGATCGCGGGCGGCTTCTGCGGCGGCAGATGCGCTGGCCGCGCCATCGACCGTGACGCCGGCCACGTCAAAGCCTGTCACCTGATGCCCGGCCTCGGCCAGATTTTTGGCCATCGGCGCGCCCATATTGCCCAGCCCGATAAATCCGATCTTCATGTCGTTCCTCCCAGATACAATTCGTCCTGACCCAGCGGGGCCAGCATCTGCGCTACCTCGTCGGGTGTCACGTCCTCGGTGCGGGCGTGGCTCCAGCGCGGATTGCGATCCTTGTCGATCACCGCGGCACGGATGCCTTCGACAAAGTCGCCATCCGACGCGCTGCGATGGGTAAAGCGATATTCCTGCTGCAAGGCATCTTCGATCGTGCCAAGGCCCCGCACCCGCCGCACCAGCTCAATCGTACACGCCACCGACAGCGGGCAGCTCTGCCGTAGCGCTTTTTCTGTGTCGCGGCCCCAGTCATCATCGGGCAAAGCCTGCAGGATATCCGTAGCATTGGGATGGCCAAAATGCTTGTCGATCAGGGGCTGCTGTTCTGCCAGCGCAGCAGAGGGCGCTGGCTGCGCCGCCTCAGCAATCGCCTGCACGTCGCCGGTCTGTTCCAGCCGCGCGATCAGCGCGGGCCAGTCGGTTTCGGGCACAAAGACATCCGCAAACCCGGCATGGATCGCATCCCCTGCACGCATCCTCGTGCCGGTCGTGCCCAGATATTCCCCCAGATGCCCCGGCGCCCGGGCCAGCAACAGCATGCCGCCGACATCCGGCACCAGCCCGATCCCGCATTCCGGCATGGCAATACGAGAGGTGGTGCCAACAACCCGGTGGGACCCATGGCAGGACACCCCGACACCGCCCCCCATGGTAAAGCCCTGCATGAAGGCGATGTAAGGCTTGGGATAGGTCGCGATCTTCGCGTTGGTGCGGTATTCGTCCCGCCAGAATTTACGCCCATAGGCGAAATCTCCGGTCGAGGCGGTTCGGTACATCTCGGTGATATCGCCCCCGGCGGAAAAGGCTTTCTCGCCCTCCGCATCAATCACCACCAGCTTGACGGCGTCAGTGGCGGCCCAGTCATCAAGAGCGGCCTCTATGGCCATAACCATGTCATAGGTCAGCGCGTTCAGCGCGCCGGGGCGGGTCAGGGTGATCCGGCCTGCCTGGCCGGTCACGCGAATGTCGATATCGCTCATCCTCGGGCCTTCAGCATGTCGCGCGCGATGATCAGGCGCATGATTTCATTTGTGCCTTCCAGGATCTGGTGAACCCGCAAATCCCGGACGATTTTCTCAATGCCGTAATCCGCCAGATAGCCATAGCCGCCATGGATCTGCAGTGCGTCATTGGCCACGCGGAACGCGACATCCGTGACCAGACGCTTGGCCATGGCGCAGCGCTTCGTCGCATCTGCGGAGCCCTGATCGTAATGCCATGCGGCCTGATGCAGAAAGACCCGCGCAGCCTGCAGGTCTGTTTCCATATCCGCCAGCCTGAATTGCAGCGACTGGAACCGGTCGATCGGCCCGCCAAAGGCCTGACGCTCTCCGGCATAGCGCAAGGCGGCGTCAAGCGCGGCTTGCGCCCCGCCAAGCGCACAGGCCGCAATGTTCAGCCGCCCGCCATCCAGCCCCTGCATGGCATAGACAAATCCCTGACCTTCCTCGCCCAGCAGGGCCTCGGCGCCGACCTTGCAGTCCTGAAACCGCACCTCAGAGGTCGGCTGCGCGCGCCAGCCCATCTTGACCTCGTTCTTGCCAAAGGACAGGCCATCGGTGCCATTGGGGACCAGCAGGGCGGAGACACCTTTGGGGCCATCCTGCCCGGTGCGCACCATGCTGAGATAAAGATCGGAATACCCGCCGCCCGAGATAAAGGACTTGGTTCCGTTCAGCGTCCAGCCTTCATTGGTGCGGTCCGCCCGGGTTTTCAACGCCGCCGCGTCCGAGCCGGAGCCGGGCTCTGTCAGACAATAAGAGGCAACCGTCTGCATCGAGATCAGGCCCGGCAGCCATTGGTCAATCTGCTCATCCGTCCCCAGTGTGGCGACCATGTTGACCACCATGTTATGGATCGACAGAAAGGCTGCGATGCTGGGGCAGGCTTTGGACAGTTCCTCAAATATCAGTACAGCGTCAAGACGGCCAAGACCGGTGCCGCCCTTATCCTCGGGCGTATAGATCGCCGCCAGACCCAGTTCTGCTGCCGCACTCAGAACCTCGCGTGGCATGGTGCCTTGCTGGTCCCAGTCCAGGGCATAAGGGGCGATGGCCGACTGGCCGAAATCATGCGCCAGATCAATGATCGCACGCTGGTCGTCACTGAAGGAAAAATCCATGGTCGCTCTGCACTCCGGGCCGTTTCTGATCGGCGCCAGATTAGCGCTGTGCGCAGGATCGGCAAGGGCAGGAAAGGACTTTCTGCCCGCCGCGGTTCGTCTATGGTTTTATTCCAGCCTCGGGCAGGGGGCACGCCCGTCAGTCGACATCGACGCTGACAGTCAGACCTGGCGTGACGAAGCTGCCGCTGCCGGAAAACCCGTCTTCGCCGAAATGCAGATCAAGCGAGGTGCGGGTGCTGTAGTACCGCGGCCACCAATGCAACGTCCGACAGGCACTCAGATCGACCGGCGCAACGGTCAGCCCGTCGCCGACAATCACCGCGTCATAAACCGGCACCGGCCAGCATCCGTAGCCTGCCGCCATGCGGCGGGACTTTGCGGCCTCGGCCTCTGCTTCGGCTTTTGCAATACGCTCCTGCGCAGCCAGACGCATCTGTTCCAGTCGCGCCTCACGCAGATCATCCTCACGTTTAATCCGCTCCTGCCGCTGTGCCTCAAAGAATGCTTCCCGTTCAGCACTGGGGCCAAACACGGGAAAACCGCCGCTTTGCGCAGTCAAAGGCCCGGCGAGGGGCAGGGCGAGCACAAGGGCGCATATCAGATGTTTCATGGCAAAACTCCCATATCAGGGTCTAGTATAGGTCGTTTTACGCGCGAGTGGGTTCAATTATTGCAACACTTGGTGACGTAACGGCTCATCCGGCGACAGTAGTTTATGACAAACGTACATGTCAGTCATTGGCTGCGAAAACGGTTGTCCATTCAAGATATTGCGATCCATACCCGTGCTTGCCTACCAGAACCTCCGCAAGCGGGGGTATATGCACGGCCCCCCAGATGACCCCAATTGTGTATCCGGCCCAGCCCTCAATCATCTGTTCGCAGTTGTGGAACAAAGCCTTGTTGCGTTCGTCAATAATCGCCTGTTTCGCTGCGCTGCCCAGCAGCTTGTCAAGCGAGACGGAGCCCTCAATGTCCATGTTTGAGCCCAGCATCCATCTTCGAAACCAGCGCGTTCTTTGTAATCGCGCGACGCCAGACATGAAGCTGAAGATCAATGCTTTTCTCAGCCTGGGAACTCGGCCCCAAAGCCGGGAGAACGCAGCGCCGTCCAAGTCGCCGCCATATGTGGATGCATGCGCGTTATCGAAGCTGGGTTGAACACTCAGCCCCGATTTTCCACCGACCGAGCGCTGGTATATTTCGTTAACAGTTGCGCTGAGCTTTTTGTCACGAACGCCCTCGGTCAGAATGGCGTCGTAGGTTTTCACCTGCGCAGAGATGCGATCATAAAATGATTGATCCGCGATATGGATCATTGGATGCGCGACAAATGTTGCCTTGTCAGGTGCAGTCAGTCGAAGGGCACGAAACTGAAGGCGTTGGTCGTATATCCGGATTATCGCATGATCGTTCAGATTAGGATCCTTCTCTGCGCAGGCTGTGTTTGGTCATCAAGTCCCTATTCGGTCCTCGCTTGGTCTACTACATCGTCGGAATGACGAATTCGGCGCCTTCCTTGGTGCCCGAAGGCCAGCGGGAGGTGACGGTTTTGGTCCGTGTGTAGAAGCGGAACGCGTCGGGTCCGTGCTGGTTCAGGTCGCCGAAGCCGGACTTCTTCCAGCCGCCGAAGGTGTGATAGGCTAGGGGCACAGGGATCGGCACATTGACGCCAACCATGCCGATATTGATCCGGTTTGCGAAGTCGCGGGCCGTGTCACCATCGCGGGTGAAGATCGCGGTGCCGTTGCCGTATTCGTGGTCCATGGCAAGGCTGATGGCCTCGTCATAGGTTTTGGCGCGGACGGTCGACAGAACAGGGCCAAAGATTTCCTGTTTGTAAATATCCATGTCCTTGGTGACATTGTCGAACAGGCAGGCCCCGACGAAAAAGCCGTTCTCATAGCCCTGCATGGTGAAGTCCCGGCCATCAACCACCAGCTTTGCGCCCTGATCGACGCCGCTATCGACCAGACCCAGCACGCGCTGTTTTGCCTCGGCTGTGACCAGCGGGCCGAAATCGACGTCGTCCCCGGCGGTGTAGGGGCCGATCTTCAGGCTTTCGACCCGGGGGGCCAGTTTCTCAATCAGGCGGTCGGCGGTCTCTTCGCCCACCGGCACAGCGACCGAGATCGCCATGCAGCGTTCACCAGCCGCGCCATAGCCAGCCCCGACCAGCGCATCCACGGCCTGATCCAGATCGGCGTCCGGCATGATGATCATGTGGTTCTTAGCACCACCGAAACACTGCACGCGCTTGCCATTCGAACAGCCGCGGCCATAGATGTATTCCGCAATCGGGGTAGAGCCGACAAAGCCGATGGCAGCGATATCCGGGTTGTCCAGGATCGCATCCACGGATTCCTTATCACCATTGACCACCTGCAGAATGCCATCGGGCAGCCCGGCCTCGGTCATCAGTTCAGCCAGCATCAGCGGCACGGAGGGATCGCGCTCGGACGGTTTGAGGATAAAGGCGTTACCGGCCACGATAGCGGGGCAGAATTTCCACATCGGGATCATAGCGGGGAAGTTGAACGGGGTGATACCGGCAGCAACACCCAACGGCTGGCGCATCGAATACATGTCGATGCCTGGCCCGGCGCCATCGGTGAATTCACCTTTCAGAAGGTGCGGTGCGCCGATGCAGAATTCGGCCACTTCCAGCCCGCGGATCACATCGCCTTTAGCATCGGGGAAGGTCTTGCCATGTTCCCGGCTTAGCGCCTCGGCCAGCTTGTCCATATCGCGGTGCAGCAGGTCGACGAACTTCATGATGACCCGGGCCCGGCGTTGCGGGTTGGTGGCAGCCCATGCAGGCTGCGCGGCTTTGGCGGCGGCGACTGCGGCGTCCAATTCGGCCTTTGAGGCCAAACCGACCTTGGCCTGAACCTCGCCCGTGGCGGGGTTAAAGACATCTGCGAAGCGGCCCGATGTACCGCTGACCCGTTTGCCGTTGATGTAATGCTGAAGTTCTTCCATCCCGTGATCCTTACTTTCAGTGTTTCGGCGGCACGCTAACGGATCACCTGACGGTGGGGAAGGCCAAAACACGCGACAAAAGTGACCGTTATAAAATACCAAGACCGCGTCAGTGGGCTGACGCGGTCTTGGTCGTGGTAATCCTTTTTTCGCGCGCTATTGCGCGAAAGATGCGACGCAGGTGCTTTCAATCTTGCGTGGATAATAGCCGACATTGCTGCGAATGGCCTGACGCAGCGTAATCATCGCCCGGTCCGAGGCAAAGTAGTCGTCAGCCGGAATAACCGCCTCCGTCGGGGTGCGGATTGACAGCAGTGTGCGATAGCCCCGGATCACATCAAGCGACTGGCTGATGCAGTCCGGATCAATTTCGCCCTGTTCGCAACTGGCACACAGCCGGGTCAGAATGGACAACGGTGCATCATATTTCGCCAGCTCGATCAGCGTATTGCGGATACTGATGGGATCCGCATCTTCGGACAGGGCATAGCGCCGGCCGTGCAGGACGGTGACCAGATCCTTGATCTCGTCCGACATAAACTGATCCAGGTTCATCATCCGCGCCATGCGGTTGATCGCCAGCAATCCCTTGACCTTGGCCGGGTTGGTATCATCCAGCAAACGGCGGGTGTTCATCACCTTGTTGGGCTGGCTGACATAATCCCGCATCCAGGTCAGAAATCCTGCATCGCTTAGGCCGGGCGTGTTTGGCGGGATGGTGTTCACCAGATCAAAGCGCCCATTGTCCAGGGTTGTCCAGGCGACATATTGCGCCGCAAGGATTTCGTTCGATTGCTGCAGGGCCAAAGAATCCTGGATCGGCTCCAGGGCAATCCGATACCCGAACAGTGCTTTGCTGAGCGCCTGCTTGGATGGATCATCCATCGCCAACAACCAGCTGATGGTGCGGTTTTCCGATATGCCCTTGCGCAGCAAGTGATCACGCTCGTTATCCGACAGGGACAGCAGATAGTCGGACGAACCGCCCGGAACCGTGTCTCTGTCGATTTGGCCCAGCAGGACCTGGGCCGCACTGTTGCCACCGGCCGCCGCATCGGCCAGAGCCGTCAGCGGTTCCTCGTCGCCACCGGCAAGCCAGGCGTCTACATGAGGCTGTATCGCAGCCTGTTGCGCGCCCGCAGGGGCCGCAAGGCTTGTTAGCGCGACAACCCCACATACCGCGCCAGTCAGGAGAGTCTTGAGCATCATAGTCATTCATTCCCTTACTTAGCCGCGCTGACGACGTCCCGTACCCAAACCTCGACACGACGATTAATCGCACGTCCGTTATCGCTCTGATTACAGGCAACCGGTGAAATCTCGCCAAAGCCCAAAGCTTCAACTTTGATCTGATCCAGACTGCCTGCAGGGGCTGCCTCAATCAGGGCATTGCGGACGAAATCGGCACGCCGCTCGCTGAGGGACTGGTTCTTGTAGGCCTCGCCAATGGCATCGGTGAAGCCGACCAGCAGAACTTCCTTGTTCTCAAAATCGCCCGTGATCAGCACCTGTACCAGACGATCAATATCCTCGCGCGCTCTGGCATCAAGCTGCGAAGAGGCAAACTCGAAGCGGAATGTGACCGACATGCGATCAGCCGCCAGCATACGCTCGGACATGCCGCGCAACTGATTGAAGGATACTTCCACATCAGACGGTAAGATCGCCGAGAGATAGCGCAAACCCTGTTCGTTGTTGTTCTGATAGGACACGCCCAGACCGACCAGGCTGGACAGATCCATCTCGTCTTGCGCGGCATCTGAGTCCAGGAACTCAAAGAAGCGACTGACGATCGGACTGTCCGCTTTGGCATCCTTGTAGGCAAAGATACGCTGGGTCAGCGGGTACTCCTCAGTCTTGATGGTGTAGCGGGTCGGAGAGACCTGCAACCCGCAGACGCCGCGAATATCAACGACCTTGGCTGCGTTTGTCTTGGAAAAGGTCGAAAGCCCGATACCCGTGGGATCCTGAGCCACGGCCTCGTCCACCGCACGATCACCCGATACTGTTTGGATGTTGCTTAGGAAGCGCTTGCCGCGAGGGGTCAGAACGACATCCCGGAACAATGAGGCTGTCGCCCTGTCAGTGTCCTGCAGGTAAATCTTGATCGGTGCCTGCGGCAGCCCTAGTTCTGACCAGTCGGTGATTTCACCCGCAAAGACCCGGGCCAGTGCGTCTTCACCAATGACCCGCAAGCGGTTCCGTTTCGACGTGACAACGACAACGCCATCCAGTCCGATGACCTTTTCCTGCTCATCGCTGCGCATATCGCCGCGTCCGCTGCTTTGCAGGCGGGCATATTGATCATCTCCTACAGCACGACGCGAAAAGACGATCTGGCTGTTGCCCTGGCTCAGACTTTCGAACCCGGCGTTGGCAGTTTCAGCCTGGATTTTGATATCCAGAAGCGATTTGCCTGCATCGTTTTCGATCATGACTTCGCTAATGCCATCACTGCTGGCATTCATGACCGAAGATCCGCCCAGTGTCTCGGCAAACCGATCGGTGAACAGGGGCATCAATTCGTCCAGAATATCCTTGTCCCCAGCGACAGTCATGCCTGCGCTTTCCTGCTCGACCGCCGGGCAACCCGGACCCTCACAGGTAACTTGAAGTGCATCGATCTCGATAACGCCAAGGATCGTCGTAACTTTGTAAGTCTGACCATCAAATTCAGCGAGATCGCCACTGATGGCCATGCTGCCATCATCGGACTTGAGCAACACCTGTTGTGCGTTGACATGAGTTGCTGTGACCGTCGCCGCCAAAGCGATCACAACAAGCACATTTTTAAGGCCTAACATATAAATACTCCCTCACGTGATTGCGGCGCCATTTATTGCGCGCCAGTGTAGGTAGGCCGGTAGAATTATTTCAACTTCCCCGTCTATACTTGCGTATAGTTTCTTCCGGCCACTCATAGTTAGAAGAAAAAGCAAACGACTCAGGATTTGTCCAGCCTAAGCCGGAATATTCGGTTTTTTGTCAGGTTGCGTTTCTTTCAAGCGACCCTCCCCTTTTCTGTAAAAGCTGAGCCGACACGCAGGTGGCCCACTATAATGAAGCGTCTCTACGATTAATTTATCTCTAGGGTGTGATTGCGGCCTTTTTTTGTTCCGAACAAATGCTTGCGCCGCGCTAGATGGGCCGCCCATGCCGTATTGCCCCCGAGCCATAGATCGCCCGAATCTGACGTCAGTTACCCAAAACCTTGACAGATTGTCGCATGCGAAGGCACGGTTACATAATCAACTACAGGGGGAAGCCATGACGGCACGTCATATACTGGCCGGGAAAGCCGAAAACACTATTCTGACCATCAAACCCGATGCCACAGTCCAGAATGCCGCACAGATTCTTTCAGAAAAGCGCATTGGTGCTTTGATCGTTTCAGGTGATGGTCTGGCGCTGGATGGCATGCTGTCCGAACGTGACATCGTGCGTGAACTGGGCCGACGCGGTCCGCAATGCATGCAGGACAGGGTTGATCTGCTGATGACGGCAGATGTGATCACCGCCAGTCCCGGGGATACGGTTGTCGCACTGTTGGCCAAAATGACCGAAGGGCGGTTTCGCCACCTGCCGGTGGTCGATGAAGGTCGGATGATTGGCATTATATCCATCGGCGACGCCGTCAAACGACGCATCGAAGAGGTCGAGTTTGAGAACACGGCTCTGACCGACATGATCGCAGGCCACGGATAAGCCTCTGACACCCTGCTAAAGCGTTTCGGGATAAACCTGAGACAAAAGATTATCCTGAAACGCAGTGATAAGCCTATATGGTGTACGCGTTTCGATTTTATGTGATGTCTCAAGGTAAACTCGAAACGCTTTAATCTGCGCGACGGAGGCTTGACCTTGCCCGCGCAATATTGTTGCTTTCCCTCGAAATCAGCTTGGGGAGGCAGCAATGCGTGTGGGACTTTATCCCGGAACCTTCGACCCGGTTACACTGGGGCATCTCGATATCATCCGGCGTGCCTTCACTATGGTGGACAGGCTGGTCATCGGTGTGGCGATCAACCGGGACAAGGGGCCGCTTTTCACCCTTGAGGAACGTGTCGCCATGATCGAAGCGGAATGCCAACCGCTGGCCGATGCGCAAGGCGTGGAACTGGTGGTGCATCCTTTTGAAAACCTGCTGATCGACTGCGCACAAGAGGTCGGGGCCGGGGTCATTATTCGCGGTCTGCGGGCGGTTTCGGATTTTGAATATGAATTCCAGATGGTCGGCATGAACCGCGCCATGAATGATCAGATCGAGACCGTATTCCTAATGGCAGACGCGGAATTCCAGCCGATTGCCTCGCGCCTGGTCAAGGAAATCGCCCGGCTGGGCGGCGACATCACCCATTTTGCGCCCAAGCCCGTGGTCGAGGCGGTTTTGGCGAAATTCGCCAAAGTCTGACGTCTGCCGCAATTGCGGTTTCCCCCATCCGGTTTGCGTCCTATGGTGTCGCAAATTGCAACCAAAGGACGGAGTGCATGGCCGAAATCGCCGACCCAGAAAACACCCTGATCATCCTGCTGAAAGACGGCGAAGTGGTGATCGAATTGCTGCCCGATGTCGCGCATGAGCATGTGGAGCGGATCAAGACACTGGCCCGCGACAAGAAATACGACAATGTTGCCTTTCACCGGGTGATTGACGGTTTCATGGCCCAGACCGGCGATGTGCAGCACGCCAATATGGAACAGGACTACAACCCTGGCCGGGCCGGAACCGGTGGCTCTGACATGCCGGACCTGCCGGCAGAGTTTTCCAAGCTACCCTTTGACCGCGGTGTGGTCGGCATGGCCCGTTCGGCCAATCCGAATTCCGGTAATTCGCAGTTCTTCATCATGTTCGCTGAGGGGCATTTCCTGAACGGACAATACACCGTCTTTGGTCGCGTGACCTCCGGCATGGAGCATGTCGACGCCATTGCCAAAGGCGAACCCCCCGCAAATCCCGACCGCATGGTGACGGTCCGTGTCGCAGGAGATGTCCAATGATCCGCCGCGTTTTCCTTGCCCTTGTAGCAACCGCTTTGGCCGCGCCCGTTTCTGCTCAGGATGCCGACAACATCCTGGTGATTGAGGTTGAAGGCAAAGCCAACGGGACTGTTGAAATCGAACTTCTGCCCGATCTGGCCCCCCAACATGTGGAGCGGATCAAGACACTGGCCCGCGAGGGCGCCTATAATGATGTTGCCTTCCATAGGGTTATCGAAGGGTTCATGGCCCAGACCGGCGATGTCCAGTTCGGCAAGCGCGACGGTTACGGCCGCGGCGCGGGCACTGGTGGCTCTGAACTGCCGGACCTGCCGGCTGAGTTTTCGAAAACTCCGTTTGATCGCGGGGTGATTGGCATGGCGCGGGCGCAGGACCCGAACTCCGCCAACTCACAATTCTTCATCATGTTTGACGAAGGCCATTTCCTGAACGGACAATATACCGTTCTGGGCCGGGTGATTTCGGGCATGGAGGTGGTCGACCAGATCACCCGTGGTCAGGGGCAGGGCGGGTCTGTGCCCGAGCCTGACTATATGAAATCCGTTCGCATCAAGTCTGACGGCTGATCACATCCCCTCACGTTGAGGTGAGGGGGATAGAACGGGCTACCAATCGATGACCTCTTAGCTTTTATGAGTTAAGGGGTCTTTTTTTATGCTGAATCGCCGTGCTTTACTGATGACGGCTGCTGCCGCAGCTTTTCCCGTCGAGGCAGGGGCGCAATCTGCGGCCCCCTGGAATTGGCAACGCGATTGGCCGAACACGGATTTTTCCCGCAGCTCTGTAGATTTCTCGCAGATCCTATCAGGCGGTGTGCCCAAGGACGGCATCCCCGCGCTGGATCAGGTGACGTTTGGCGATGCAGACGAACTTAGCACAAACGAAGCCGTGGTGACCGTTGCACTGCCCGGCACGGCAGAGCGCGCCTATCCCGTGCGCTACCTGATGTGGCACGAGATTGCGAATGACACGGTCAACGGTCAGCCGGTAGCAGTCACCTACTGCCCTTATGTAACGCAGCGCTCGTCTTTGATCGGCGCGTCAATGGGCAGGTGCTGGATTTCGGCGTCACCGGCAAGCTGCGATTCTCGGACATGATCATGTATGACCGCCAGACCGAAAGCTGGTGGCAGCAATTTGAAGGCAAGGCCATAATCGGCGCGCTGCAGGGAACGGTCCTGAAACAGCTGGTCAGCTGGATGGAGCCGGTCTCGGCCTTCGTTGCGCGCAACCCGGGCGGCCCGGTGATGCAGGAACCGACAGGGATCGCCCGCACCTATGGCCGCAACCCCTATCGCGGCTATGATACGGCAGACAGCCCCTTCCTTTATCGTGGCGAGAATCCCCCCACACGGCATCCCGCCCCTGGCGCGGGTGTTGCGCGTCGGCAACCGCGCCTGGCCATTGGATCGTATTGCCCGCGAGGCAGGGCTTGTCATCCGACAAGATGGTGTGATGGTGTCACCGCTGGATACAAGCGCTATTACCGATGGCCGCCCGATTGCTGTTGTTCGCGTGGAAGGCGAGTCCGGTCAAGCGATTGTGCATGAAGTTATTTTTGCTTTTACATTTCATGCATTTAAAAAGATGGTATATGGATGTTGGGTGAAGAAAAGTAGGGACTCTGCTGGCGCAGAGGGTGAGGAAGTGGACCGTCACTTCTTAAATTGTATCAGTATCCCGGCACGGCGCGACGCTGAGAAGCGCCTGCCCGGAGGCTGACAGGCTGGTCGTTCGCAGGCCCCCAACGCGGACGGCCAGCCGTGTAAAAAACAGCCCGCGCGGACGATCCGGCGCGGGCTGTCGCGTTTCAGCAATGTGGCGCGGGTCAGTCGACCAGCGCGATATCCGTTGCGGACTGGCGGCCGTCGCGGCCTTCTTCCAGTTCAAACGTTACCTTCTGCCCATCGTCAAGGCCGACAAGGCCTGCGCGCTGAACGGCAGAGATGTGTACGAACACGTCCTTTGCGCCGCCCTCGGGCTCGATAAAGCCGAAGCCTTTGGTGGGGTTGAACCATTTCACGGTGCCATTGGCCATCGTGATGTCTCCTGTCTTTGGTCGCTGCCCGCGTCGTTGCGGCAGCCCGGCCGGTCAGAGCAAGATCGAATGACTGTGGCCGTAGCAGCAGACAGTAGGTCGATAGTGGTAACGTAGCGAGGCGAAGTATCGGGATATTGTCAGGAAATACAAGTGAATAAGTGATGACACTGTGCGGATATGCTGGTGTTCATCGCGGTATTGTGATCAAAGTTATAAACAAGACTTCTGATTTAAGGCCTCGTTCCTGAATTTTTCTTTCCGGACGCGTTCGCAATTCCGCGTCTTTTCGGTCAGGCCAGGGTCCGCCCGCGCCTTGCCGGGTGTTGCGCCCGGTATACCTCAGATGCGCATGCGGGGCACGTCCATCGGATCAAGCCGCAGCTCGATCAAAACGGGCCGCTTTCGCGTCGGAAGCTCCCTGAGCACATCTTCCAGCTGCGCTTCCGAGCGCACCTCAAACCCATCGCCGCCAAGCGATCTTGCAATGCCAGCGAACGACGGCCAGTGGAATTCTGACAGGCTGGGGTCCATTTTGCGGTCCACAAACTGGATATGCTCCGCCCCATAGGCAGAATCGTTTGCGATGATGACGATCAGATCAAGGCCAAGGCGCACTGCGGTGTTGAACTCATTAATGCCGCCCATCATAAAGCCGCCATCGCCACTGAACAGGACAACAGGACGATCCGGGGCGGCCATCCCGGCCCCAATCGCCGATTGAAGGCCCAGGCCAATGGCCCCGAAATTCACGCTGGTGAAAAAACTCTGCGGGTCTGTCACAGACAGACGGCACCAGACCTCGGTCATAAAGCGCCCGCCATCTGTGACCAGAATGCGGTCCGCGGGCAGGTCCTGATCCAGCCGCTTCAGCGCGTGGACATAGTTGATCACGCTATCCTTCGCTTTGGTCGGGGTGACCGGATGCGAGGTCAGCTCTGCCGTTTCCAGATCACGTGTGCCACCGCTGGGCGGAACCTCTGCCTCATCCAGCCAGTAAAGGATGGTTTCTGCCGCCAGCCCCGCATCCGCGACAAGCGCTGCATCCGGGTGTAATCCGCCACCTATCGCGGCCGGATCCGTGTCAATCTGGATGATCCGCTTATCCGTCATCAGCCGCCCGCGATCGGTGGTAAAGTCGTCAAGCGATGTGCCAAAGCAGATGATGCAATCTGACTGACCGATCAGATCATAGGCCGCAGGTGTCGACAGGGTGCCAAATATATCAATGTTATACGGGTGATCACGAAACAGGCCTTTGGCTTTCAGCGTGGTGGCCAGTGGTGCCTCCAGCCGATCTGCCAGTCGGATCAACTGGTCGCGTGCCGGTACAGCACCAGCCCCTGCAAGTACCAGAGGCCGCCGGGCCGAGGCGATCATGCCGATGGCATCGTCCAGTGTGTCATCCTGCGCCACCCCGCCGGGAGCTGTGAACACGTCCAGCACATGCGTCTCTTCGTCCGCCTCCTGCCACATGAAATCGGCTGGCATGTTCAGGACAATCGGCCGGTTCTCGACCTGTGCGCGATAAAATGCCCTCCCCACATCTTCGGCAACCGTTGAGGGCGCACGCAGTTGCTCAAATCCGGCACCTGTGGCTTTAACAAGCTCGCGCTGATCTATGCTCTGCAAGTGACGCGGGTTATCGGCTGGTGTGTCGCCCGCCAGCAGCACCATCTGATTATTGCCGCGCGCCACTTCGGTCAGCGCGGTGATACAGTTGGACAGGGCCGGGCCATGGGTGACGGTCGCTACGCCGACCCTGCCAGAGACATGCGCATAGGCCGCTGCCATCAGGATGGTGCTGCCTTCATGGGCCGCCGGAACGAACGTGCCGCCAAAATCCCGCACAAAGCTGTCCACCATGAACAGATTTGCATCCCCCATCAGGCCGAACATCGTGTCAACACCGTGGTACTTCACTGCGCGTGCGATGGACTGATAGACATGGGTTTTAGGGGTCATATCGGCGAACTCTCGACTTTTTCAAAGCACTATGCAGGCGATTGCGCCTTTGCTCGGGTCGCAATCAGTCTGGGTAGATTAGGCTGGGATGTGGGAAAAATTCTTTCCAATCAGGTTGAGTACCGATATTTAAGCGACAAGCTTATGCTGGTTTTAAGGGTTTTTAGGTGAATTTATGCTCGATAAGTTCGAAAAGCTCATTCTCACGCTGCTACAGCGCAATGGCCGTGCCAGCACGCAAGAAATTTCCGAGGCGGTCGGCTTATCCCCATCGCCCTGCTGGCGCCGCGTCAAACGGCTTGAGGAGGACGGCTTTATCACCCGATACGCCGCCATCCTTGACGGCAAAAAACTTGGACTGACCGCGCTGGCACATATTCAGGTCTCGCTGATTGATTACAGCGAGGCCTCGATCAGCACCTTTCAGGGCTTTGTTGAAAACAGTGAAAATGTGCTGGAATGCGCGTCGATCACCGGCGACTTTGACTTCATCCTGAAAGTCACGGCACGCGATCCTGAAGCGCTGGAAAACTTCATCACGCATCGTTTGCTCAGGCTTGGGGTCGTCAGCAGAACAACGACAATCTTCGTCCTGCGACAGATGAAAATGTCCGGCGTGCTGCCGGTAGGCGATTAAGACCGGGCAGGGATCGCACCTGTGCCCGGGGCTCACTGCCGCGTGCGGCGGCCACGGCGGCGCGGGGTCTCGCCGGTGTTAAAACTGACCGGGGGTAGGGGGGTGACGGCGCGCAGGTGGGGGAAGGGCGCGGTCATGTGGGGGATGTGGCTGGCCTCGACGAAATGTTCCTGAAAGCGCGGCTCGATGGCGGTTTCGATCTTGTGGATGCGGCGGACCAGCGCCTCGATCTCGCGCCGGGACGCGCGGTTCATCAGGGCGATGCGCGCGCCGGTGCCGGCCGCATTCCCGGCCGAGGTGACCTTCTCCGGCTCGCAATCAGGGATCATGCCAAGGATCAGCGCGTGCAGCGGCGAGATATGGGCCCCGAAGGCCCCGGCCAGGATGATCCGGTCCGGGGCATCAACCTCGAACTGGTCCAGCAACAGCCGCGCTCCGGCATAAAGCGCGGATTTGGCCAGCTGTATCTCGCGGATATCCTGTTGTGTCACCTCAATCCGCGGGCCATCCTCGGCCGTGCCGTCATGCAGCAGATAATTGTTCACCCGCCCCTCAGGCTGACACCGCGCCGTGCCGGTCTGCTCGGCCGATCCGATCCGTCCGTCATCGCTGATCAGCCCGGCCTGCCGCATCTCGGCCACCGCTTCGATAATACCGGACCCGCAAATGCCGGTCACGCCGGTGCTTTTGATCGCCTCGGCAAAGCCTGCATCGTCGGACCACAGATCACAGCCGATAACCTGAAAGCGCGGCTCTTTTGTGCCCGGATCAATCCGCACCCGCTCAATCGCGCCAGGGGCGGCACGCTGGCCGGAGCGGATCTGCGCGCCCTCAAACGCTGGCCCGGTGGGAGAGGAACAGGCCAGCACCCTGTCCCGATTGCCCAGCAGAATCTCGGCATTGGTGCCGACATCCGCGATCAGCACCAGATCGTCCGACAGATGCGGTGCCTCGGACAGGGCAACCGCCGCCGCATCAGCGCCGACATGGCCTGCGATACAAGGCAGGATATAAAGCCGGGCACGGTGATGCAGGTTCAGGCCAGCCTCAGCCGCGCGCATCGTCACGGCCTCAGAGGTGACCAGCGCAAACGGCGCTTGCCCCAGCTCCGTCGGATCAAAGCCCAGAAACAGATGGTGCATGATCGGGTTGCCGACCAGCACCGCCTCCATCACCATGGCAGGGTCAATCCCGGCCTCTGACGCCAGATTATGCGCCAGCGTGTCGATGGACCTCTGCACGGCCTCAGTCATCTCGACATGCCCGCCGGGGTTCTGCATCACATAGGACACACGGCTCATCAGATCTTCGCCAAAGCGGATCTGCGGGTTCATCAGACCGGACGAGGCGATGACCTCCCCCGTTGCCAGATCGCATAAATGCGCCGCAATGGTGGTCGACCCAAGGTCGATGGCCAGACCATAAAGCGCGCCCTCATAGAACCCGGGCCAGACCTGCAAAATCTCCGGCTGCGGCCCGTCGATATGCACCGCGCAGGTCACCGTCCAGTTGCCCTTGCGCAGTGCGCCCTGAAGGTCCGCCAGAACCGGCAGGCCTGCGGTCGCCCCCTCAATCTGCCATTGCGCGGCCAGCGCGGCGCAAACCCGTTCCAGATCGCCCGAGGGTTCGTGCATATCCGGCTCGGCCACCTCGATGAAATAAAGGCGCGTCGCAGGGTCCAGCGTGATATCGCGGGCCTCCGCCCGTTTGCGGACCACCTGCCGGTGCAGCTGGCTTTCGGGCGGAACATCAATCACCAGATCGCCCTGAATGGTCGCCTGACAGCCCAGCCGCCGCCCTTCGATCAGGCCGCGCTTGTCCTGATAGCGCTGCTCAACAGCATTCCATTCCGACAGGGCCTTGGGGGCAGAGGTGACGCCCAGCTTGTCAAACTGCCCAAAGGCGGGCGCAATCTGGCATTTCGAACAGATGCCCCGCCCGCCGCAAACGCTGTCCAGATCAACGCCCAGCTGCCGCGCGGCGGTCAGAACCGGCGTGCCGCTGGCAAATCGCCCCCGCTTGCCCGAGGGCTGAAAGATGACAAGATGGTCGTCCGCCATTCAGCCGCGCCGCCGCCTGCGACCCTCGCGCCGTCCGGCCCCGGCCCCGCCTGCGGCATCACCCGCCGGTTTGTTGGCCGCAATCCAGGCACCGCCATGAGGGTCGTTGTTCATCAACAGGTTAGCGGCGCGGATCGCCTCCATCTCTTGTGGACGTACCGGGTTCATAATGGCCGAGGTCATGCCCGAGGCAATCGCCATCGGCAGGAAGGTCGCGTTGATGCCGTGCCGGTTCGGCAACCCGAATGAAACGTTGGACGCCCCGCAGGTCGTATTCACCCCCAACTCATCGCGCAGCCGCCGGACTAGGGTGAACACCTGCAAACCAGCGGTCGCCATCGCCCCGATCGGCATGACCAGCGGATCAACCACGATGTCATGCGCCGGGATACCGAAATCCGCGGCACGCTCCACAATCTTCTTGGCCACGGCGAAGCGGACGTCCGGGTCCTCGGAAATACCCGTGTCATCATTGGAAATCGCCACCACAGGCACGTTGTACTTCTTGACCAGCGGCAGAACCCGCTCCATCCGCTCTTCTTCCCCAGTGACGGAGTTCAGCAGCGGCCGGCCCTTGGCAACCTCAAGCCCGGCTTCCAGTGCCTCGGGCACGGAACTGTCGATGCATAGCGGCACATCGACCAGCTCCTGCACGGTTTCGATCAACTGGCGCATCAGGGGCGGCTCGACAAAATTGTTGTCGGCATAGCGCGGGTCTTCGGCCATCTTGTTCTTGAACACCGCACCCGAATTGATGTCGAGCATGCTCGCCCCGCATTTCACCTGCTCCAGCGCGTCCCCCTCAACGGTCGAGAAATCCCCGACCTCCAGCTGTTCGGCCAGGATCTTGCGCCCGGTGGGGTTGATCCGCTCACCGATCACGCAAAACGGCTCGTCAAAGCCGATGGTCAGTGTGCTTGATTTGGATTCAACGATCGTGCGGGTCATCTAAATATCCTTGTCTAGGGCGCGGTCAGGGCTGTTCAGCCCAGCCATGGTTTTCGATCAGCTGCTTGATCCTGTCAGTGTCGTATTCTGCCTCAAGCCGGGCCGCTTCGGCATTTGCGACATCCTGCGCGTCACCCTCGACCTCGAACGGATCGCCTTTGCGCCACTCTTCCAGATAGGCGTCAGTGCCTGCGGCGCCAGACTTCATCGCCGCCCGGTCGATGCTTTGCTCAAACCGCTCCGCCAAAGGGCGTTTCAACGCACGGCGTCCGGTGCCGACGATGACCTGCGCCGGAATATCGCGCCAGAAAACGATGGTAACGAGGGGCATATCCTGTCCTGTCCGCAAGGGGTTGGACACCGCAAATGCCACGCTGGCCCCGGCGCTGCAACCTAAGATCGGTAGGATTATCCACAATTGCAGTTTGCTGGCGGGCCGTTTTGGTATATTCTTAGCGCCAGCGAAATGCTTTGACGGTAGGAACCGACGCTATGACTGATACAAACCCAGCGGATGCTTCATCCGCGACACTCTCATTTGAATTCTTCCCCCCGCAATCGACCGAAGCAACCTTGCGTCTGTGGCGCTCTGTTGAACGGCTGGCACCTTTGTCGCCGCGCTTTGTGTCGGTGACCTACGGGGCAGGGGGCACGACCCGCGACCGCACCCATGCGGCGATCCGCACCATTCAGGACCGGGCGCATCTGCCGGTGGTGGCGCATCTGACCTGTGTCGGCGCCAGCCGCGAGGAAACGCTGGCGGTCGCCAAGGATTATGCCGCAACCGGCGTGCAGCGCATCGTTGCCCTGCGCGGCGACCCGCCCAAGGGCACGGGCAAGTTTGTCGCCCATCCCGACGGCTTCACCGGGGCTGAGGAACTGGTGCGCGGCCTGTCCGATCTGGGCCTGAAAACCACCGTCGCGGCCTATCCCGAAACCCATCCGGAGGCGACCAGTGCGGATGCCGATATCGACGCGCTGAAGCGCAAACTGGACGCGGGTGCGGATGAGGCATTGACGCAATTCTTCTTCCAGACCGAAACCTTCCTTCGGTTCCGCGACCGCGCGGCAGCGGCGGGCATCACCGCCCCGATCCATCCCGGCATCTTCCCGATCGAAAATTTCGAGAAAGCCGCCAAATTCGCCGAAGGCTGCGGCGCAACCGTGCCGGATTGGATGCGCAACGCCTTTGGCAATGTGCAATCGGACGAGGATAACACCCTGCTGGCCACCTCCATTGCCACAGAACAATGCGACTGGCTGCTGCGCGAAGGCGTGAACCACCTGCATTTCTTCACCCTGAACAAGCCTGACCTGACTTATAACATCGCTCGCGCCTTGGGATATGCCATCGCACCCTTAGCCGCGACTGCCGGGGGCAGCATCGCCTAAAGGACTGTCGGTGTTGGCTTGCCACGCCACCATCGCCGATGTAGCCTTTGTGCCAAGTACCCCGTCATCAAGGACGGGGCCAAGGTTTGGTAGACAATGGCGCAGGACGACGCGTTTCCTGCGCAGAACATATCCACCCGCTCCGCCAAGCGCAGGAGCGGTGGCTCTGCGCAGGCGGGGGGCGATTTGTTCGCCGCTCTCGATCTGGGCACGAATTCGTGCCGTATGTTGATTGCGCGCCCTGATGGCGCGCATTTCAGGATTGTTGACGCATTTGCCAAGTCGGTGCGTCTTGGGTTTGATCTTGAACGCACCGGCGGGCTCAGCCGCTCGTCGGTGGAACGCACCATTCGTGCGCTGCAGGTCTGTGCGGGCAAGCTGAAAAAGCTGAATGTCCACCATTCCCGCCTTGTCGCGACCGAGGCTTGCAGACGCGCGCGCAACGGTCGCTCTTTTCTGGAGCAGGTCGAGAAGCGCACCGGACTGGAGCTGGAGCTTATCCCCCCCGAGGAAGAGGCCCGCCTTGCGGTGATTTCCTGCGCCTCTCTGGTCCATAAATCCGCCGATCATGTTATGGTTTTCGACATTGGCGGCGGCTCGACCGAACTGGTCTGGATCGACGTGTCGGACATCGAACCGAAAAAGCGCGCCGAAGCCGTGATGCAACTGTCCATGCGCCCTGACAAGGACCACCGCCCCCGGCGCGGCGCGCGGGCCAAAATCGTCGACTTCATTTCTGTGCCGCTTGGCGTCGCTACGCTGCATGAACGCTTCAACGATGTTGAGGATGAACCGGGCCGCTTCGCCCTGATGTCCTGGTTCTTCGAAGAACAACTGGCGAAATTCCAGCCCTATATGGATTTGAACGTGCTCGACGGTGTGAACGGATTTCAGATGATCGGCACCTCGGGCACGGTCACAACCATTGCCGCCGCCCATCTGGGCCTAAAGCGCTATGACCGGCGCAAGGTCGATGGCATCACCCTGACCGAGGCGCAGATTGATGCGGTGATCTCGCGTCTTATGGGGCAGGGGGCGGACGGGCGGCACCGTGATCCGGCCATCGGACGCGACCGGGCCGAAATGATCATGTCAGGTGCCGCCATCCTGCAAACCTTGCTGCGGCTCTGGCCGACAGATCGCCTGGGGGTCGCGGATCGCGGCCTGCGCGAGGGGATCCTTTATTCAATGATGAACGCCCAGGGCGTGCTGCATCCGGAGGGAACAGATGGCTGAACGGCGCGGATCAGGACGCGGACAGCGGGACTTGCGGGTGCGGGTCAAGACCGCCAAGGGCCGCAAGCTCAGTTCCACCCTCTGGCTGGAACGCCAGTTGAACGACCCGTATGTGCGCCGCGCCAAGGCCGAAGGCTATCGCGGCCGCGCCGCCTATAAGATTGCCGAGCTTGACGACAAGTTCCGGTTCCTCGTGCCCGGCGCGCGTGTGGTTGATCTGGGAGCAGCCCCCGGTGGCTGGAGCCAGATCGCCGTCAAACGCGTCAATGCGCTGGGGGAAAAATCTGGCAAGGCGCGCGGCACCGTTCTGGGCATCGACCTGCAAGAGATGGAGCCGATCCCCGGCGCGGACCTGCATGTGCTGGACTTTCTTGAGGAAGGCGCGGATGACCGCATCCGCGACTGGCTGGGCGGTCCGGCAGATGTCGTGATCTCTGATATGGCAGCGGCGTCCTCCGGCCACAAACAGACCGACCATCTGCGCATCATGGCGCTGGTCGAGGCCGCGATTGAAATGGCCGAGGATGTGCTCTCTCCCGGCGGCACCTTTGTCGCCAAAGTCTTGGCCGGCGGGGCCGAGGCGGATCTTGTCGCGCGCCTGAAACACGGCTTCACCAAGGTCACCCATGTCAAACCGCCTGCCAGCCGTGCCGACAGCTCTGAAAAATTCGTCGTGGCGCTTGGGTTCAAAAAACCGCAGGACCCGAAGGATAACGTCTAGCGCCAGGGTCGCCAGCGCATAACATCCCGCAACCGCCCGGGTGTTGGCTGTCCCGGTGGCCGCAAAAAAGTAACGCCTGAAAGCGTTGCGATCCGGGCAACCTCCCGCTCGTAATCATCCGTAAACTGCGCCGCTTCCTCAGGCGTCCAAAGCGAGTACCGCGACTTGCCCCCCTGATCCGCGAAACGTGCTCGGACCGCGCGGATCGCACGAACCCGCTCCTTCCCGCTTTTGCTGTTCCGGATCGCCAGCAGCTTTTCGATGGCCTCGCCGGGCAGCGCCGCACGAACCACCGCCTCCGGCGGGTCGATGGGAAGCGGTACGTTATTGCAAAGCTGGCGCATGACCGTCGGCTGCAGCGCCTCGAAATCCTCATAGCGCCAGACGGTCAGCGGCGCGTCGGGAAAGGCGCTGCGGATCCCCCGGATCACCGGCATCCAGCTTGGACGGTTCTGCAGCCAAACCGCGCGGATCGCACTCAGGTCCAGATCGCCGTCGCCACGTGGGGAGGCCGCCAAATCAGCCAACAGCGAACTGGCCCAGGCACCGGGATCACGGATCGCAAGGAACAGACGCAGTGATTGCCCCTCAACCGCGCTGCCCAGCAAGGTCAGGTACTTCTCGATATAAAGATCAAGCCGCCCCTTTCCCAATGCCCGCCCGGCGGCCGAGAGGAGGGTTTCGTCCGACAGCAGCACGGTATGCATCCCCTCTGCTTCGGCACCCTGCATCAAATCTTTCAGCCAGACCCGCGCCTGCTCACGGGACGCCGCAAGCGCAGGCTCCGGATTTTTAAGCGGCAGCCCAAAAGCCATCGGGTCCTTGAAGTTTTGCCGGATCGTCTTTGGCGTCTCGAGCCAGACACCCGCCTCGCGCAAGGGCAGGTCATTTGCACTCAGCCATTTCTGCATAAAGGAGGTCGCAGTTTTATGCGCGCCAAGATGCAGATGCAGGACCGGTGCTGTGGTCAAGCCGTATCCTCATCGCCCCTGGGATCAAACGAAGGCAGTCGTCGGCCCAGAATATGATCAGCCGCTTTCTCTCCGACCATGATCGAGGGCGCATTGATATTGCCATTGGTCACCCTGGGAAAGATCGAGCTGTCAGCAACCCGCAATCCCTCAACCCCGATCACCCGGCAGTCCGGGTCGACCACCGCCATCGCGTCACTGGCCGCCCCCATCCGGCAGGTGCCGCAGGGGTGATACGCGCTTTCCGCATGCGCGCGGATCACCGCATCCAGCGCCTCATCGCTCTGCTCGGCCGCACCGGGCAGAATCTCCGCCCCGCGATATGGGGCAAAGGCAGGCTGCGCAAAGATCTCGCGCACCATGCGGATGCCCCGACGAAAATCGATCCAGTCCTGCGGGGTGCTCATATAGTTGAACCGGATTTCCGGGGCCTCCGCCGGGTCGGTCGAACGCAAAGCGACAGAGCCGCGCGAGGCGGACCGCATCGGCCCGACATGCGCCTGAAACCCGTGCCCCTCTGCCACGGCCTTGCCGTCATACCGCACCGCGAAGGGCAGGAAATGCATCTGGATATCGGGATAAGGCACATCCGGGGCGCTGCGCAGGAAAGCGCAGGCATCAAACTGGTTCGACGCCCCCAGCCCGCTGCGCGTCAACAGCCATTGCGCCCCGGCCATCGCTTTGCCGATCAGGTTCCAATGCTTATAAAGCGTGATCGGCTGGGTACAGGCCTGCTGCACATAAAGCTCCAGATGATCCTGCAGATTTTGCCCGACACCGGGACGATCCGCGACCAGCGGAATATGATGACGCGCCAGATGTGCGGCGGGTCCGATCCCGGACAACATCAAAAGCTTGGGCGAATTAAAGGCCGAGGCTGCAACGATCACCTCGCGTCGTGCCTTGACAACCTGCACCTTGCCGCGCATCGCCACCTCGACCCCGGTGGCCCGCGTCCCGCTAAAGATAATTTTGCGGGCCAAGCCCCGCACAAGGCGCAGGTTGAACCGGCGCAAGGCAGGCTTCAGATAGGCATTGGCCGTCGACCAGCGCCGCCCCTTCCAGACGGTTCGCTCAAAAACCGCAACGCCCTCCTGATCGACGCCATTGTAATCCTCGGTATGCGGATAACCGGCCTGCTGCCCGGCAGCGATGAACGCATCGGGCAACGGGGCAGACACACCCCGTGTGATGTGCAGCGGCCCGTCCGTTCCGCGCACCGCGCTTTGCCCGCCATGCCAATGCTCCATCCGCTGGAAATAGGGCAGCACATCCGCCGCCCCCCAACCGCTTGCTCCGCTTTGCGCCCAGTGGTCAAAATCCGCCGCCGCCCCGCGCACATAGACCATCCCGTTGATCGAGGATGTCCCCCCAATCACCTTGCCCCGCGGACAGGCCATGCGCCGCCCGTCCAGATGCGGCTCCGGCTCGGTCTGATAGCCCCAGTCATAGCGCGCCATATTCATCGGATAGGATAAGGCACCGGGCATCTGAATAAACGGCCCCGCATCGCTGCCGCCTGCCTCGATCACGATCGCCGAATGCCCGGCCTCGCCCAGCCGATAGGCCAATGCGGCACCCGCCGATCCCGATCCGACAATGACATAATCCGCGATACTCATACCTGGTCCCGAAACCTCTTTGGCATTTCCATGACACTCAGCCATACTCTGGTCAGAGAATCTCTGTGCCCCATTGGCGCAGGAAAATCCATCCGGGAGAGAAT
The DNA here is from genome assembly GCF_054457435.1 of Halovulum sp. GXIMD14793. Lineage (NCBI taxonomy): Bacteria > Pseudomonadati > Pseudomonadota > Alphaproteobacteria > Rhodobacterales > Paracoccaceae > Halovulum > Halovulum sp. GXIMD14793. Next base: position 74,658 of record NZ_JBTLNE010000005.1, read on the forward strand.
AGAATGTTTCGCACCACCGCCACACTGGCCCTGTCACTGACAGCCGCAACCTGTTTCGCCGCGTGTGAGGAGGTGACGTTTTCCGATGTGGGCTGGACCGACATCACCGCCACCACGGCGGCAACCAAGACCGTGCTGGAGGCCCTGGGCTATGATGTTGACGTCAAGGTGCTGTCTGTGCCCATCACCTATGCGTCGATGAAGACCGGTGATATCGACGTTTTCCTGGGCAACTGGATGCCAACGATGGAGGCCGACATCGCCCCCTACCGCGACGAAGGCACCGTTGATACCGTGCGGGCCAATCTTCAGGGCGCAAAATATACACTGGCCGTGAACAAGGCCGCTGCCGATCTCGGCATCGCCGATTTCGCGGATATCGCCGCCCAAAGCGAGGCCCTTGATGGCAAAATCTACGGCATTGAGCCGGGCAATGATGGCAATCGCCTGATCATGGATATGATCGAGGCGGACGCGTTCGGCCTGTCCGGCTTCGAGGTTGTCGAAAGCTCCGAACAGGGCATGCTGGCGCAGGTCGACCGCGCCTCCAAACGCGGCGAGCCGATCGTGTTCCTGGGCTGGGAGCCGCATCCGATGAATGCCAATTACGAGATGTCCTATCTGACCGGCGGGGATGACTATTTCGGCCCCGATCTGGGTGGCGCAACCGTCTATACCAATACTCGCGCGGGCTTTGCCGTCGAATGCGCAAATGTCGGCACATTGCTGAACAATCTCGAATTTACCCTGGCGATGGAAAACGAGATCATGGGCGCGATCCTGAATGACGGCACCGACCCGGATGAGGCCGCCACGGCCTGGCTCAAGGCCAATCCCGGCGTGCTGGATGGCTGGCTGAAGAATGTGACCACCATGGATGGCGGCGACGGGATGGCTGCGGTTAAGGCGCGCCTCGGCCTCTGAGACCCCTGACTGGTGGAGTGGCTCGAAGACCAAAAAATCCCTGTTGGTAAATGGGCTGAAGCCGGGTTCGACTGGCTTCAGCTGCATTTTTCATGGCTGTTTGATGGCCTTGCCGCAGGCTTCGAATGGGTGATTGATGCGATCTTGTGGGTGTTGCAAACACCGCACCCGCTGATCGTCATCGCGGCCCTTGCGGTGCTGGCCTGGGGGCTGCAGCGCCGTGTGCTGCCGGTGGTCATGGTCGTGCTCGGCGCGCTTTTCATCATCAATCAGGGCTATTGGGAGGAAACCACCGAAAGCCTGACCCTGGTGATCTGCGCCTGTATCCTATGTATGGGGATCGGCGTGCCCATCGGCATCTGGGCGGCGCACCGCCCCCGGGTCTATGCGATGATGCAACCCATTCTTGACCTGATGCAAACGCTGCCCGCCTTCGTCTATCTGATCCCGGCCATTATCCTTTTTGGCCTTGGCATGGTGCCCGGCCTGATTGCTACGGCGATCTTCGTGCTGCCTGCGCCGATCCGCCTGACGCATCTGGGGGTCTCCTCTACCCCTCAGGCGCTGCTGGAAGCGGCCGAGGCCTTCGGCGCAACCCCGCGTCAGAAGCTCTGGAAAGTAGAACTCCCCTATGCCCGCCCTCAGATTATGGCGGGCCTGAACCAAACCATCATGCTGTCCCTGTCGATGGTGGTGATCGCAGCACTTGTCGGCGCCGACGGGCTGGGCGTGCCGGTGGTGCGTGCGCTGAATTCGGTCAACACGTCCCTGGGCTTTGAAAGCGGCTTCGTCATCGTCGTCGTCGCCATCATGCTGGACCGCATGCTGCGGGGCCGGACATGAGCGCGGTGATCTTCGATGCTGTCTCCATCATCTTCGGCAACGCGCCCGAACAGGCCCTGCCACTGATGGATCAGGGCCAGGACCGCGAGGCGGTCCGTGACGCCACCGGTCAGGTACTGGGTGTGCATAATTGCTCCCTGACGGTCGAGGCCGGTGAGATTCTGGTGCTCATGGGCCTGTCGGGATCGGGAAAATCGACATTGCTGAGGGCGGTCAACGGCCTGAACCCGGTGGTCCGGGGTAGTGTTTCCGTCATGGCGGGTGGTGACATGGTCGATGTGACACAGGCCGATGCCAAAACCCTGCGACGCCTGCGGGGCCAGACAATTTCCATGGTGTTCCAGCAATTCGGCCTGCTGCCCTGGCGCAATGTGCTCGACAATATCGCGCTTGGTCTGGAGCTGTCAGGCATGCCCAAAGCGGAAAGACTGAAGCGGGCCGAGGCACAGCTGGATCTTGTCGGCCTCAGCGGCTGGGGCCACTGCCGCTATGACGAATTGTCTGGCGGAATGCAGCAACGCGTCGGCTTGGCACGAGCCTTCGCCACCGACGCCCCGATCCTGCTGATGGACGAACCCTTTTCAGCCCTCGACCCGCTGATCCGCACCAAATTGCAGGACGATCTGCTGGACCTGCAAAACCGTCTGGGCCGGACGATCATCTTTGTCAGCCATGACCTCGACGAAGCCTTCAAACTCGGCAACCGCATCGCTATCATGGAAGGCGGCCGCATCGTGCAATGCGGCACCCCCGCCGAGATCATCCGCGCGCCCGCAAACACCTATGTCGCCGATTTCGTCGCCCACATGAACCCGCTCGCCGTCCTGCGCGCCGCAGACGCCGCCCGCCCTGACGGAGACCAAAGCGGATGCGCAACCACCGTTCCCGCCGAAACCCCGCTGCGCGACCTGATGCCCCAACTCAGCAACGGAGACCGCCTTGCTGTGCGCGCAAAAAACAACAAGTTCATGGGCATAATCTCAGCAGAAGACGTGCTTGCCGCCCTGTCGCGCGGCAATAGCTGACGCAAATACCGCGCTTTCCAAATGGCCCTTACGGGCCATGCCTCCGGCGGGGATATTTGAAGAACAATGAAGGGGAGACCCCGCGCATCCCCTTCATTGTTCCATAAATATCCGCCCCCGGCAGGGGTGTCGGGCGCTCAGTTTTGGCGCGCAGCGTCGATCAGGGGTTTAAAACGGGTGTCAAAGATTTGTTGCGTCACGGGGCCCGGAAAGCGCAGCAGGACTTTGCCATTGCGGTCGATCAGATAAGTTTCCGGGACGCCATACACGCCCCAGTCCAGACCGCTCCGCCCGTTTCGGTCACTCAGCACCGTGACGTAAGGATCACCCAGTTCGGCCAGAAACCGTTCCGCGTTCGCCGGATCATCTTTGTAGTTGATGCCGATCACGGTCATGCCATTTGCGGCCAGCCGGGTCAGAACCGGATGCTCGATCCGGCACGGTCCGCACCAGCTGGCCCAGAAGTTGACCAGCGTGACCTCCGATCCAGCATAAGGTGCCGCGGCGGGCTCGGGCCGATTGCCCAATGGCGTTGCTGGCAGGGCAGGGGGGGTGCGTCCGACCAGTTGCGAGGGCAACTCGTTCGGGTTGTCCCGGCCCAGCCCGAGAATAAAGGCCGCCCCCAGTCCCAGAAAGACCAGTGGAGGCAGCAGCAAAAGCCAGTTGAAGCGGCGTTCAGCCATCGCGCTCTGCTTCCATCCGGGCCAGTTCCGCGCACATCTTTCGGGCGCGCCGCAGGCTTATCCAGACCAGCCCACCCAACATCGCAAGGCTTGCACCATAAGAGGCGAGTATCTCAACAGAGTGTTTACCCAGATCAACCATCACGACCTCTGTGCGGCCCTAGCCGCCAACGCTTCGATACGTTTGGCCCGGATCTCTGTGCGGGTGCGCAGCAGCACAAGGGCCAGAAACAACAGCATCATCCCCATCAAAGAGATCACAAGCGGGAAATAATACACATTTGCAATATGTGTTTCCTTGTCCAAAGACATCGACGCATCCTGATGCAGCCCCTGATTCCAGAACAGCACCGCATAGCGCGACAGCAGGGCAAAGACCGAGCCGACCATGCAGGTGATCGCTGTGAGGTCTGCGGCTTTCTCGCTATCCTCAACCGCTTCCCAAAGCGCCATATAGCCGAGGTAAAACAGGAACAGGATCAGGAATGAGGTCAGTCGCGGATCCCACTCCCACCAGGTATTCCATGTCGGCTGCCCCCAGATCGCCCCGGTGATCAGTGCAATAACCGTCATCACGGCACCCACAGGGGCCGCTGCGCGCGCAGCCAGCGCCGAGACGTGATGCCGCCGGATAAACCAGATCAGCGATGTCACCAGCATCATTGCCCAGGCATTGACTGCCATGGTCGCGGTGGGAACGTGCAGAAAGATGATTTTGACTGTCGCGCCCATCTCGCTGTCAGGCGGGGTGAAAAAGAACCCCCAAATCAGGCCGGTTGTCAGTGTTAGTGCGGTCATCACCCAAACGATCGGCAACACATGCCCTGACAGGCGCATGAACTCAACAGGGTTTGCATATCTCCAAAGTGACATGACGCCTTAGGTAGCCTGCGCCGCGCCATACTGCAATCGGTGTTGACGCGCTGTAGATGCATGTGACGCAATTTTGAGGTAACATATTAAAATGCCATTCATCCTGGCAATGCATGGCTCCTTCCCGACCCTCCAAAATCGGAAAGGAGCCTGCTGCGGTTGACTATTCCGCAGGTTCCTCGATCACGCCGCTGTCAAGCGCGACAGCAAGCTCAGTTTCATCAATCAGATTGTCGTCGTTTGTATCGATCACGCTGAAAGTCTCATCTGTGAGATCGGGGTAGAACGCGGACATTTCGTCGAAAGAAATCATGCTGTCATTGTCGGAATCCATTTCCGAAACTGTGACGGCCAAAGCGGGAGCCGCGAACAGAGCAACCAGGATGGCACCAACTGTTATACGACGCATTTTTTGTTCTCCTATGGAATGCTATGGGAAGACAATCTTCTCAAGCCATGCGTAAATCGGTGCGCTCTACGACAGTTTCAAGCCCCTTGAAGGCGGGATAAAATATTTTTTTGCGGGTCTTCGGTGTCTTGTTTTTAGTTGGTAGAATCCGCAACTCCACCACACCGTGCGATGGTCGCAGGTGGGTCGTCAAAAGCCGCCAGGTTGCTTGTGGAAAGGGCGCAGGATGCTCGAAATTTGGGTTCCGTTGCTGGGCGGGTTCATTCTTCTGATTGTGGGTGGCGAGATGCTTGTGCGCGGGGCCGTCCAGGTTGCCGCCGGTCTTGGCGTTTCACCGCTTGTCATTGGGCTGACCCTGGTCGGGTTTGGAACATCGACACCAGAGCTGGTGACATCTGTTCAGGCGGCCTTGGCAGGCTCACCAGGGATCGCTTATGGTAATATCGTCGGCTCCAACATCGCCAACATCCTTCTGATTGCAGGTATCACGGCCATCCTTTCTCCGATCACGATCAAGTCTGTAGCGCTCCGCCGGGACGGGGGCATAATGATCGCATGTGCAATTGTTTTTGCGCTCTTAGCTTCGATGATGCCACTAGGCAGGATGGTCGGGCTATTGTTTGTCGCTGCCCTTGTCGCCTATGTCTATTCCGCCTTTCTTCAGGAAAAGTCAGCAGCCCCATCCGGTCACGGCGCGGTGGTCGAGAAAAGCACCGCGTTGCAGGAAGCCGATCCCGCCCTTCACCCCAAGAAACTTGCCGGGGGATCCCTGACGATTGTCGTCATCACCGCCTTAATAGGCCTTGTCCTTATCATCCTTGGAGGGCGTTTTCTTGTCGATGGTGCGGTGGCGCTGGCGCTTGGATTTGGCGTGTCCGAGACAGTTATCGGATTGACCATAGTCGCCGTCGGCACCTCAATGCCGGAGCTTGTAACATCAATTGTCGCTGGTCTGAAAAAAACAGGGCGATGTCGCTTTCGGCAACATTGTCGGCTCAAACATCTATAATCTTTTGGGTATCGGCGGCGTCACCGCCCTGATCGCCCCTGGGGTGGTTCCTGAAGAAATCGTAAGCTTCGACAATCTGGTCCTTGTCGCTGTGTCGGTGGTGTTCGTGGCATTTGCCTGGACAGGTTTGCGGATCGCCCGGTCGGAAGGGGCCGTCCTGATCGGCGGCTACTGTGTCTATCTTTATGCGCTCTGGCCGTGATCCGTAAAAAGAGCAGCGGTCACCCGCCCGTATGGCTCATATGCCGGGTCATCTGGCCAGCGACGTTCTGGCGGGAATAGTCGAAATCGTGGCCTTTGGGCTTGCGGGCGATGGCGGCGCGGATGGCGCTGTCCAGGCCCGCATTGTCGTCCGAGGCCCGCAGCGCGCCGCGCAGGTCCGCCTCATCCTCCTGGCCAAGACACATATACAGCTGCCCCGTGCAGGTCAGACGCACGCGGTTGCAGTTTTCGCAGAAATTATGGCTTAGCGGCGTGATAAATCCGACGCGCCCACCGGTTTCCTCCACCCGCACATAGCGGGCGGGACCACCGGTATTCAGCGCAAGGTCCGACAGGGTGTAGGCGCTTTCCAGATGCGCGCGCACATCCTTCAGCGACCAGTACTGATCCAGCCGCAGCCCGTCGCCCATATCCTCGCCCATCGGCATGACCTCAATAAAGGTCAGGTCGAAGCCGCGCGCGCCGCACCATTCCACCATCTTCAACGTTTCGTCGTCATTGGTGCCCTTCAGCGCCACCGCATTGATTTTGACCTTCATTCCGGCCTCGACCGCCGCATCAACGCCGTCCATCACCTGCGCAAAGCGGCCCCAGCGGGTGATATCCTTGAACTTCTGCTCATCCAGCGTATCAAGCGAGACATTGACCCGCCTCACCCCGCAATCGGCCAAAGGCCCGGCAAACCGTCGGAGTTGCGAGGCATTGGTGGTCAGCGTCAGCTCATCCAGCTTGCCGCTGGCCAGATGTCGCGACATGGCCTGAAAATATTCCATGATCCCCTTGCGCACCAAAGGCTCGCCACCGGTGATGCGCAGCTTGCGCACGCCCATCTCGACAAAGCGGGTGCACAGCCGGTCCAGATCCTCCAGCGTCAGCAGCTCTTTCTTGGGCAGAAAGGTCATGTTTTCGGACATGCAGTAGACGCAGCGGAAATCGCAGCGATCCGTCACCGAAACCCGAAGGTAGGTGATGGCGCGGTGAAACGGGTCGACAAGGTCGGGTATGGCGGTCATGGCTTCTCCCATCCCGGCTAATCTAGGGAGTAAACTCCGGGTCGGCAAGCGATAGACCCGCCCGATTTCCAAAGCTATGGTTCGCGGCGAAAGGCAGGTGAGATTGACGGACCGATTGATCACGCAACCAACCGACTGGCAGGCGATGCGCGCGGCCTTGAAATGGCCGCGCCCGGCGCAGTTCAATATCGCAGGCGTCACCGTGGATCGCTGGGCGCAAACCGCACCGGATCGGCGGGCGCTGACCTATCTGCATGCGGATGGACAGACGCAGGATTATTCCTATGCCCAACTGTCGCGCGCGGCCAGCCAGTTCGCCAATGTATTGCAGGCCCATGGGGTTGCGCGCGGGGACCGGGTTGCGGTGCTTCTGCCGCAGGTGCCCGAAACCGTTTTGACGCATCTGGCTGCCTATAAGCTGGGCGCGATTGTCGTACCGCTTTTTACCCTATTTGGAGAGGACGGGCTGCAATATCGGCTGGCCGATAGCGGGGCCAGGGCGGTGGTGACCGATCTGGCCAATCTGCCCAAGGTGCAGGCCATCCGGGAAGGGCTGCCGGACCTCAGCGATGTGTTTTCCATCGACGGGCCGGGGCAGGGCGCGCATGGGTTCTGGGACATGCTGGCCGATGCCTCGGATCACTGCCGTACCGCGGACACCAGCCCCGACGATCCGGCCTTTTTGTCCTACACCTCCGGCACAACCGGCCCGCCAAAGGGCGCGTTGCACGGGCATCGGGTCTTGCTGGGGCATCTGCCCGGCGTGGAACTGCATCACAACTTCCTGCCGCAAAAGGGTGATTGCCTGTGGACGCCGGCCGATTGGGCCTGGATGGGGGGGCTGACCAATGTGATGCTGCCCGCCCTTTATTACGGCGTGCCGCTGATTGCGCATCGCATGGCAAAATTCGATCCCGATCATGCCTGGTGGCTGATGGACCATCTGGGCGTGCGCAACACCTTCCTGCCGCCCACGGCGCTGAAACTGATGCGCCAAGGCGGGACCCCCAAACATGCAGCGAACCTGCGCTCGGTCGCCTCGGGCGGGGAAGCGTTGGGCGCTGACCTGCTGGACTGGGGCCGCACCCATCTTGGCACGACCATCAACGAGTTTTACGGCCAGACCGAATGCAACATCATCCTGACCAACTCGCACAGCGTTCTGGATGTGCGCCCCGGCTCTACCGGCAAACCGGTGCCCGGGCATGAGCTGGCCGTGATCGACAACGAGGGCAACCTGCTGGCCCCCGGCCAGACCGGCGAGATTGCCGTGCGCCGCCCCGACCCGGTGATGTTCCTGCGCTACTGGAACCAACAGGAAAAGACGGCTGAAAAGTTCATCGGTGATTGGATGCGCACCGGCGATGAGGGCCATATGGACGAAGACGGCTATTATCATTTCGCCTCGCGCAGCGATGATGTCATCACCTCATCGGGCTACCGTGTTGGCCCGACAGAGATTGAGGAATGCCTGACCGGCCACCCCGATGTAACCATGGCCGGTGTGATCGGCGTGCCCGACCCGGTCCGGACGGAGGCGATCAAGGCCTTTGTCGTCCTGCGCCACGGGGCTTCAATGGATGCACAGGCCCTGATCCAGCGGGTGCGCGACCGCCTGTCCCCACATCTGGCCCCGCGAGAGGTCGAACAGATCGACGCCCTGCCAATGACCGCCACAGGCAAGATCATGCGCCGCGCGTTGAAAGACCTGATATGAGCCATCCGACCCAGACCTTTCGCCTGCGCAGCAGCGGGGCCTGGGGGCTGACCGGGCTGGTGGGGCTTTGTGCGCTGGCGCTGTGCTACATGGTCAGTTTCGGCCCCGGGCAAGCCTATGTGCCAAGCGCAATGGTGCCTGCGGTATGGCTGATCTCGGTCCTGCCGGTGGCCTTGCTGATCTTTCTGTCCCGCCGCGCCCAGCGGCTGGGCTTTGCCACGATCGGCCCGGACGGCCTGCAGCACGGGCTGGCCATGCACAGCGCGATCCCCTGGCATCATCTGGACAGCATCGCCCTTGAAACCCGCCCCGTCGCAGAGGGGCCGGAACACGGGCTGCGCCGGGCCATCCTGCACCTGTCCGGCGGTGACCTGCGGCCCTATGCCCGGGTGCCGCTAAAGGACCCGACCCGTCTGTCGGTGGATGTCGAAGGTGCACGCAAACGCGGCGACAAACCGGATATCGAGGCGCTGATTGCAGCCATCGAAACCTTTCACCCCGTCAGCAGGTGGGCGACATGAAGCGTATTTTTATAGGGCTTGTCACTGCATTCGTGGCCATGCTCGCCCTGATCAGTGGCAGCGCCCTCTGGTTTGCATCGCAAAGCGGACCAGCGCCGAAGGCCGATGCAATCATGGTCCTTGGGGCCGGAATGGATGCGGATGGCCGGTTGCATGCCTCAACCCTGGCCCGCGTTGAAACGGCAGTGAAACTCTATCACCAGGGCGCAGCACCAAAAATCGTCATGACCGGCGGGCGGCTGCGCCCCGAAGGCCCCTCTGCTGGTGGACGCATGGCCAAGCGGGCAATCGCGCTTGGTGTCCCGCCTCAGGCGCTGATATCGGAAACCTATTCCCTGTCGACCCTGCAAAACGCGCTGATGTCAAAACCCTTGATTGAGGATGCCGGGATCACCTCGGTCGTGCTGGTCACCGATGGCTTCCATATGCTGCGGGCGCTCGCCACCATGCGCTGGGTCGGGATCCGGGTTGTCGGCACCCGCGCACCCACCGCGTTCCGCTCTTCCTCCGGCCTGCCGTCCTATATGGTCCTGCGCGAGGTTGTTGCCTGGGGGGCCAACCTTGCGCGCGTTCCGGTCTGGCATATCGGCGGCTGGCTGGGGGTGGATGACGGCACCCGGATGAACTGGCTGCGATAACTCAGACTTTGCCCCACCGCCGGGATCGGCTAAGAGGCTGGTAAAGCAAGGGGGCATCTCATGGAACCTACCGTCGTTTTCGCGCTGATCGGCGTGCTGGGCATCGGCTCGCAATGGCTGGCCTGGCGTTTGCGTATGCCTGCCATCGTCCTGATGCTGGCCGCAGGCATTCTGGCAGGGCCCGCCACCGGCCTGATCAATCCAACGGCAGAATTCGGCGATCTGTTGCGCCCCATCGTCTCTGTCGCCGTCGCTGTCATCCTGTTCGAAGGCGGCCTGACCCTGAACTTTGCCGAACTGCGCGGCGTTGGCCCTGCCGTCAAACGCATGGTGTTTCTCGGCGCACCGCTGGCCTGGCTGCTGTCCACGCTGGCCGCCCATTACGGCGCAGGCCTCAGCTGGGAAAGCGCTGTCATCTTCGGCGGTATCCTGATCGTCACCGGCCCCACCGTGATCACCCCGCTGCTGCGTCAGGCCCGCCTTGCCCCACGCCCCGCCTCGATCCTGCGCTGGGAATCTATCGTCAACGATCCCGTCGGCGCATTGGCCGCCGTTCTGGCCTTTGAAGTCATCACCGCCATCTATGGCGCAAGCACATTGGCCGAGGCCGCCAAACACCTGATCATCGGCATCACCGTGGCCAGCATCGCAGGCTATGCCGGGGGCAAACTGATCGCTGCCAGCTTCAAAAACGGCTGGGTGCCGGAATATATGAAAGTCCCGGTGCTGTTCGGCGCTGTTCTGGCCGTCTATGCCTCTACCGATAATGTGCTGCATGAAAGCGGCCTTCTGGCTGTGACCATCATGGGCATCGTCATCGCCAACGCACATCTGCCCTCGCTTGAGGAACTCAAACGCTTCAAGGAACATATCACCATCATTCTGGTCTCAGGCGTCTTCATCCTGCTCGCCGCCTCCCTGGATGTGGAACTGCTGGCACAGCTTGACTGGCGCGCGGTGCTGTTCGTCCTGCTGATCATCTTCGTCGCCCGCCCCGGCGCGGTACTTCTGTCGCAGATCGGCACCGATCTCAGCTGGGCCGAAAGGGGCATCATCGCCTGGATCGGCCCGCGCGGCGTGGTGGCAGTGGCCGTGGCAGGCCTGTTCGGCACCCGGCTCAGCGAACTGGGGGTCGAAGATGGCGCACAACTCGCCCCGCTGGCCTTTGTGCTGGTGGCCGCCACAGTGGTCATCCACGGCTTTTCTCTGGCTCCGCTGGCCCGGTGGTGGGGCCTGACCTCCAAGGAACCGCCCGGTGTGCTGATGATCGGCGGCTCCCGCTTTTCGACCGAGATGGGCGAGCGCCTGAAAGAGGCCGGTCTTCCGGTCCTGATCGCCGACCGCAACTGGTTCCGCCTGCGCCCCGCTAAACAGGCCGGGCTGAACGTCTTCCACGGCGAGATCCTCTCCGAAGCCGCCGAACACACCCTCGACCTCAACCGCTACGGCACCCTGATCGCCGCGACCGATAACGACGCCTATAACACGCTGGTCTGCACCGATTTCGCCCCGGAATTCGGCCGCAGCAACGTCTTCCAGATCGGCCGCCACCGCGAGGGAGAGGACGAACGCGGCGTCCCCGTCACCTTAGGCGGGCGCAAACTCGGCTCTGGTCGCAACCACGAAGATATCTTGGACAAGCGCGCCGAAGGCTGGCGCTTCGCCGCCACCGGCATCACCGAGGAATACGATCTAAGTGCCTTCCGCACCGACCGCCCCGAGGCCGGCATCTGGGCCCTGATCCGCAAATCCGGCACCATCCTCTTTGTCCGCGAAGACGACCTGCCCGAAATCCAACCCGGCGACACCATCCTGTCCTTCGGCCCTGGCCGCCAACCCCAACCCGACGCCTAACCAGGCGGCCCCGCCCGGCGGAGGCAAGGGGTGTTACCCTTAGTCACTTACCTATCTTGCATTTCGGCTTTTGGGAGAATGCTGCTGTTTGTTGTGATTGCGCCAATGTCCGCTGTTGGGGAACGGAGAGCTCTGATAAATGTTCTGGTAGAACCGTGTGATTGAGCCAATCAGCAAAGGAACCTGCCATGCCATCCACTTCCCTGAAACGTGCGGCAGCATTTTGTGAGGCCTATGCCCTGCGACTTCCCATCCTTCTGGCGCCGATGGCTGGTGCGTGTCCCACATCGCTATCCATAGCAATCGCAAATGGAGGCGGTATGGGAGCGTGCGGCTGTCTGTTGATGCGGCCAGAAGAAATCTCCAATTGGGCACAACAGATGAGGTCCAGTTCAAGTGGCGCATTTCAACTCATCGAATTGGAAAACCTATGCTCAAACGAATGACAATCACATGTTTCGCCTTCATGGCGATCGCATCTTCTGGTGTTGTTGCTCAAGAAGTCACGACGACGGAGCAAGCCCTAAGCGTTGCTGTCGGCCTAGACAAAGTGCCCGATCCCGAAACTCTTCGCATCGAGTCGATGAAGGTCAGGTTTTCTTCGCGCGGAAATAACTGGCAGGTGAAACTTCGTGGGGGCGAAATCACCTATAAGATCAATGTATCAGAAGATGGTAAAACGAGTTTAGACCGGGACATTGACGAAGGCCAAGACGTCCCTGCCTTTTGGGCTGCTCAACCAGCTTTGGCCGAACATGAGACCCCCGAATACTATCTGGAAAAAGCCAGCGAGGTTCTTTCGGGTCTGAATGACACCTATAGGCCGACCGGGCGCGCGATTGTTGAGTTCGAAGTATGTGATCCCCCGGCTCCTGGTGTCGAAAGCAAGTACACAAACGGCTGCAAGAACGAACGCGCATTAACCAAATGGGTTGTTTTCACCCAGGTTGCCGCCAACGTGCGGGGCAAAGACGATAAGTTCTTCAAGGCAGTCAAGTTCCTAGACGGTCGTGTCACCGAGGTGAGCGATGCCATGGTATCTGGAATCTGGTAAAAGAACTGGAACCTCGGCGCGTCAACGGCCTGATCCCATTGGTGCTGACGTCAGACACAACCTGGACACACTGCGTTGTCGCATGGTCTGGTAGGATCGAAGGGGGTAAGGCTGCCGTTAGATTTTCATGCTGAAAATCCGTTTGGAGCGTGCCTTGATGGTGTCAGTGTGTTAGCGCTGCGTGCCGATTGACGTTGCTTGAGAGACCTCCTCCCGATGGATTCAAAAAATTTGTTTCGACTTGCGGGGCTCGTCTTTGCGGCGGTTTCATTCGTTGTTGTGGGGGACACTGCGGGGAAGCTTTTGACCGCGCGCGGTGTTGATCCGTTCTTTATCGCCTGGACACGGTTTGCGTTGGCCGCTTTGGTGCTGTTGCCGTTCAGTGGTTTGTCATTTCGTGAGCTTCCTGATTTGCGGGACTGGCGTGTGTTGGTGCGCGGGATGTTCATCGCCTGCGGGATCTGCTGTATTTTGACGGCCCTGCGCACCGAACCGATTGCCAATGTGTTTGGCGCGTTCTTTGTTGGCCCGATCGTGTCGTACATCCTGGCGATCCTGTTTTTGGGTGAGACCCCATCGCAAAGCCGCAGCATACTTCTGGCGGTCGGTTTTGCGGGTGTCCTGCTGGTCGTGAAGCCGGGTTTTGGTATCTCCGTCGGGATGGTGTTCGCGCTGGCTGCTGGCGGGTGTTACGGCGCGTATCTGGTGATGACGCGCACCGTCGCGGGTGTGTATCGGCCGAGGTTTTTGCTGATCTCGCAGTTGATTGTCGGCTCGGTTCTTTTGACGCCGCTTGGGTTGAGCGTGGAGTGGCCGGATTTTCAGTTGCCCATTCTGGGGCTGATTGCACTAAGCGCGCTTGGGTCGGCTGTAAGCGCGCTTGGGTCGGCTGTGGGCAACTTTCTTTTGGTGCTGGCAAACAAATCGGCCGAGGCCAGTCTGATCGCCCCGCTTGTGTACAGCCAGCTGCTTTCGGCAACTCTGGCGGGGTTTTTTGTGTTTGGGGATTGGCCGGATATTTACGCGTTTCTCGGGCTTGTGCTGATCGCGTTCTCTGGTTTCGGGTCGTTGTTTCTTCATCAACGGCAGGCGCGTGCGGTTTGAATTTGTGGGGCGTGGCCCTGCCGGAGGACGTTTTGCTTTCCCTCGTGACCATTCGGCCCCCTTGGCAATTTGGGCGCGCGGGGATATCTCAGCGGCATGTGGATCGTAGCAGCACTTTATCATTTTACCCCGTTTGAGGACCCGGCCGCTTTGCGCGGGCCGCTTCAGGCGCTGTGTGAGCAGGAGGGGGTTGTCGGCTCTTTGCTATTGGCGGGGGAAGGCGTGAACGGGACGATTGCCGGGCCGCGCGCGGGGATTGATGCGGTTCTGGCACATTTGCGGGGCCTGCCGGGCTGTGCCGGGTTGGAGCACAAGGAAAGCACGGCGACGGACAAGCCGTTCCTGCGGATGAAGGTCAAGCTGAAGCGCGAGATCGTGACCATGGGTCAGCCGGATGTGGACCCGCGGGCGGATGTCGGCACCTATGTCGAGGCTGGCGACTGGAACGAGTTGATCCGGCAGGATGACGTCGTGGTGATCGACACGCGCAATGACTATGAGGTGGCGATCGGCAGCTTTGACGGCGCGGTTGATCCGAATACCGCCAGTTTCCGCCAGTTCCCGCAATGGTGGCAGGAGAACAAGGACCGCTTTCATAACAAGCGGGTGGCGATGTTCTGCACCGGGGGGATCCGCTGCGAGAAAGCCTCGAACTATCTGCAGGGCCAGGGCGTGCCGGAGGTGTTCCATCTGAAGGGTGGGATCCTTAAATATCTTGAAGAGGTGCCCGAGGAAGACAGCCTGTGGCATGGCAAGTGCTTTGTCTTTGATGCGCGTGTGTCGGTTGGGCATGGGCTGGAAGAAGGCGAGCATCTGCTGTGCTATGCCTGCCGCCGCCCGCTGACCCCGGATGATCTGAAGCGCCCGGACTATGAGGAAGGCGTCAGTTGTCATCAGTGCATGGATGAACATGACGATGACCGCCGCCACCGGTTCCGCGAACGGCAGAAGCAGATTGCTTTGGCCGCGTCGCAGGGCCGGAAGCATATGGGGTGATCACATCCCGCTTAGGTAGATCGACGGGACCTATGGTTTTGCGCAGCTTGATGCAGATGTCCGGCCTGTCGAGGCAACTTGCGCTAAAGCGTTTCGAGTTTGCCTTGAGACATCACATAAAATCGAAACGCGTACACCATATAGGCTTATCACTGCGTTTCAGGATAATCTTTTGTCTCAGGTTTATCCCGAAACGCTTTAGAATGGCAGGGGCGTCTTTATGCGCCGGACCGCGGCCCTTCGCGGGAAGCAGAGCCCAGTAGTCGCTGCACGCAGTCGCGAATTGGGATAAGGCCTTAATATTATGTAATAATTCATTTTAGTTGATTTCCCGGCATTTGTATTATCAAAAACTCCTATATAGAATGGAGCGACCGTCTCATCAGAGGAATCAAATTACACATGGCTTCACAAATACAAGGCTGATTGATCCTATGAACCTAAGCCATCACGAATTGCTGACGAAAGTAGCGTATTGCGAGTCGGACGAGATAGTTTCAATTTTTGATGATATGGATTGCAACTTTTCTGATGCTAAGGGACAGAATGTCCTTTTCCCGTCCATTGCGAAAAGAAAGGGACTGACGGATTTCTTTCTGGATCGCGGTGCGAAAATCGATCAGAAAATATAGATGGAAATACTCCACTTCACTTAGCAGCGGCAAATATGGACATCGTTTCTACCCGTATTCTTTTAGAACGAGGTGCTGATCAATTTATTCAGAATAAGTATGGAAATCAGCCTCTTTGGACCGCTTTAATTGAGTCGATAAAGGTGGTAAATATTCCTATTGGTTATGAATTATTGCGTTTATTTGCTTCACACGGCGCAGATCGGGAACATGTAAATTCTGCCGGAATATCGCCACGTTTCTTTTGCGATCAAAACGTCAAAGACGAGATAATACGAAGTATAATTATTGAATGACTTCAATATACAAGTATCGGACTTGACATGGAAAGAGCTCAGGAAATTCTATATAGATTAGGTTATTTTCAAGCCGCCAAGTGATCAGCCCCACCCAAGTGGTCCAGTTTGAATGTTAGTGCATGATTGGCCTAGGTTCCATCGGAACGATGGCCTCCGGGGCCGGTGGGCGGTAGCCCAGAGCACTGTGTGGTCGTTTG